>JADZAD010000175.1 GCA_020852775.1 Anaerolineae bacterium | reverse complement strand
TGAGGATTTCCTTCTGGCAGGGCACCTTCGCGGCCTTCGCCGCCCGCTCCATCAGGGCGATCACTTCCGGTGAGGAGAGGAAGCGCGCGTCCATCACCTTGATCGCCGGGCCTTTGCCCAGCGCGATCTCCAGCTTCGGGCCAGTGGGCGTGTCGCAGGCGGAGGTGACATCAATGGCGATGCCTATCTGCGGTTCAATACCATAGGCCGCGACCTGCGCCCCGCGCAACCCGACTTCCTCCTGCACGCTGAATACGAAGGCCACGTCGTTCGGCGACGCCTTGAACTGGCGCATCACTTCGATCAGCAGGGCACAGCCTGCCCGGTCATCCATGCTCTTGGCGACGAGGTGATCGCCGTTTACCACCAGCGTCCGGTCGAAGCAGGCAGAATCGCCCACGCGGATGCCGTGCGTGCCCTTTCCGTTCGTGCTGACGTCGATGTAGAGCTGGGCCAGCGTGGGGATCGCCGTCGCGTTGTCGCGCTTCTCGACCGCGATCACGCCGATGGTGCCATCCTCGAAGCGCACGCGGTTGCCCACCGCGTTGAGCGGATATACCCCGCCGATGTTCGTAAACCGCAGGAAACCTTTGTCGTCCACATGGCTGACCATCACGCCAATCTCGTCCATGTGCGCGTCGAGCATCACCTTCGGCGCGCCGGGTCTGCAACTGCGCCGCCAGGCGATCACATTGCCGAGGGGATCGACCTGCACCTCGTCGGCCAGCCCGGCGATCTCCCGCAGGATGATCTCGCGCACCGGACCTTCTGAGCCGCTCGGCCCCCAGGCTTCCACCAGTTTACGCAGGGTATCAAGCATTTGAGTCACCGGGTGCCAGTCTCCAGTCTCCGGAAGAAGCAAATAGCGGTTAGCTATTGGCTAAGAGCTAATGGCTGCATATTGTTCAGCGCGGCCCGCATCAGGCTGACCGCGTTATGGTAGTCGCTCTTGTTCAGCAGCGCCGCCGGGCTGTGGATGTAGCGGCACGGTACAGCCACACAGGCCACCGGGACGCCCTCCCGCGAGAGCTGGATCGAGCGGGCGTTCGTCCCGCCGACCCCCGGCTGCTTGAACTGCACCGGGATCCCCTGCTCCGCGGCCACCCGCACGAGCAGGTCGTTCAGGCGGCGATCGTAGATCGCGCCGTGATCCATCACGCTCAGGGCCGGGCCGTTCCCCGGGATGGTCGTCGAGGATGAGTCCTCCTCCCGTGGCAGGTCATCGGCGACCGTGCCTTCGAGCACGAAGGCGGCGGTGGGCCGGGCCGCATACGCCGCGACACCTGCCCCACGCACCCCGATCTCCTCCTGCACCGTGAAGGTGGCGGCGAGGTCAAACGGGAAGCACTCTCCCTGCAGCACGTGCACCAGCACCGCGCAGCCCACACGGTCATCGAACGCTTTGCCCCGCGCCATCGTGCCGAGGTCGATGAAGCGCGACTCGAAGCCGATGCGCGTCCCCGCCGGGGCTTTGCCTTCGGCGGCCCCCTTGCTTGTCACGCCGATATCCACGGTCAGGTCTTTCAGCGCGGTGACGTGCTCGCGGTCGCTGCCGCTGCTCAGGTGCACCGGCTTGCCGCCGATTACCCCGGGCAGGCGTTTGCTGCCAACCAGCACACGTAATCCGGGCAGGATACGGTCATCCAGCCCGCCGATCGCCGAGACTTTCAGCATTCCGCTCCCTGTGTGCCCGGTGACCATCAGCCCGACTTCATCCATGTGAGCATCGACCTGCACTACCAGGCGTGGAGCCTCCGCCGTGCCATGCTTCAGGGCCAGGATATTGCCCATCGTGTCCGTGCGAATCTCGTCAACATGGGGCCGGACCAGGTCGAGGACGATCTTTCGCACCTCACCTTCCTCTCCGCTGACGCCCATCACTTCGGATAGCTGCTTCAGGATTCGCATCGTGTCTACCCGGCCTTCTCTGGGCCCGGCTCATCCAGCGAGAGCCGCCGCAGCGTCTCGCCGTCCAGCCGGGTGATGAGCTCCGCCAGCAGGCGGGCGGTACGCCGGATGTCAGCCACGCTGACCACCTCGACCGGGGTGTGCATGTTGCGTACCGGAATGCTGACCAGCGCCGTGGGGATGCCCTCCTGGCTGATCTGAATCGCCCAGGCTTCCGTGCCAGTGTTACCGGGCAGGGGTTCCAGCGGAAGCCCCATATCGAGGTCTTTGCCCGCTTCGATCACACGATCGAACAGGCGCTGATGGATATTCGGGCCGATGGCGACCACCGGGCCGCCATCCAGTTTGAAACCGCCGGCCTCCTCGCTGACGCTGGGGCCGGTGCCAAAGGTGGCATCCACCACGAGGGCGATATCCGGCTGGAGGCGAAAGGCGATAGTGCGCCCGCCCTTCAACCCTACTTCTTCCTGCACGGTCGCTGCGACAAGCACATCCCATTCATGGCGGCGCGCGCGCAGATTGCGCAGAAGCTGTGTCATGGCCGCGACAGAGACGCGGTTGTCCAGCGCCTTGCCTGTCACCAGCCCACCGTTGAGCGCCACCGCCTGCTGGTCGAACGTCACCGGGGTGCCGATCGTCACCAGCTTCGCGACCTGCCGGGCGGGCAGGCCGAGGTCCACGACGAGGTCCTCCAGCGCCGGGTACTTGTTGCGTTCACTCTGCGGGATGACGTGCGGCGGGCGGCTGCCGATCAGGCCGGGCAGTGACCGCTCGCCGTGGACGGTCACCGGCTGGCTGAGCAGCACCCGCGTGTCGATGCCACCGACCGCCGACACGCGCAGAAAGCCGTCCTCGATCCCCGAGACCAGCAGGCCGATCTCATCCATGTGGGCGGTGATCAGCACCCGTGGGCGCGGCTCCGGGCCACTGCCATGCACAGTCGCCACCAGCGTACCGAGGTCATCGACCCTGAATTCGTCAGCGAGGCCCTCCCAGCACTCACGGATCAGGGCGCGTACCGGGCCCTCATAGCCGGAGATACCGGGTGCATTTGAAAGGTCAATCAGGTGCTTTTCAAGATCGAAGCTCATAGCATGATCGGCGCTCAGGGTGCTGGTGTGTTCGTTGGCGTCAGGGTGGGGCTGGGCGTCGCCGAAGGGGGTGTGGTCGCCGTGGCGGATGGCGTTGGCGAAGCGGCCTGCGTCGCCGTCGCGGTCGGCGTGCTGGTCGCGATGGCGGCGTTCGCGGTCGCGGTCAGGTTGAGCGCGGCCTGCGTGATCAGCGCATTGAACGTCCCGGTCGCGGCAAGATCGGGTGTGTTGCTTGGCGGAACTGTGCCCGTCGGGGTCAGGGTCGCGGTCGCGGAAGGGATCGGCGTGTTGGTCGCCGGGAAGGACTGCGTTGGCGTGGCACGCAGCGTCACCGTCGGGCCACCGGGGGTGAAGGTCAGCGTCGTGGTAGGCGTGCTTGTCGCCGTAAGGGTAACTTCAGCAGTGGCAGTGCCCACCATAGTTTGTGTCAGGAGCGCATCCTGCGTCTGCGTAGCGGGGCGGTCAACCGGGGTGCGCCCGCCAAAGCCGAATAGCAGCACAATGCCGCAGAAGTAGCACGGCAGTGTCGCCAGAATCACCCCGACCAGTGTGCGGCGGGTGCGTTTGCGGCGTTCCTGCGTCCCGGTGAGATCACGGCTCATCATGCGCGGCGCTGTCCTTCCAGTACATCTGGCTACCGGGCCAGTCTATCATGCAGGATCGGCGCTGTCAAAAGACACTGTATAATGGAAGTGTCGGGCCGGACGTGCCCGTACCCCTCCGTTTTCTGCCCTCAATGAAAGGTTGTTGGACTGGCCCCCTCCCTATTCTCCCGCATACATGGCAGCATGGCGGCGCTGGGAACCGGTGACGCATATGGCATCATCGGGCAGCACACAATCGCGAATAACCGCGCCATGTGGGGCGCGCCGCCTGAAGGATTCGAGACTCCTAAACCCGAGGACATCACCGTCCATGCCGGAATGAAGGCGGGCGAGATCACCGATGACACACTGGCGATGCTGGCGATCGTCAAGTCGGTGATCAAGTACCAGGCCCTGACGATGGAAGGCGTCGCTGAAGGCATCGTGCAGTGGATCGAGGAGACCGACGGCTTTAACATTCCGTGGATCGGGCCGAGCACCCGCCGCGCGGTGCGCGCCCTGATGGATGGGGCTGATCCGCGCACGAC
>JADZAD010000174.1 GCA_020852775.1 Anaerolineae bacterium | reverse complement strand
GCGCGGCGCTCAGGCCCGCGCGGCACCCCCAGCGCCTCGGCCTTCTCGCTCAGAAACGGGCGGCGCGGCTTCTCCTGAAAGGTATAGCCGTAGCAGTCCGGCCCGCGATGTCGCACCGGGAAGGCCCGGACTTCAAATTCGTCGTCCTCCATGAGCACACCGCCAGCCACATCGAACAGATCGATCTTGAGCGCCGTGTGCGCACCGCGCAGCACCACGCCGAAGATCAGGTCATGAACGCGATCGAGTGAACTCTTGCCGCCCCATATCTCCAGCTTCTCTGCTGTCTCCCAGCGGGCGAAGGTCGAGATCAGCCCGGCCAGCCCAAGGATGTGGTCGAGGTGGGCGTGGGTGAGCAGAATACGGTTCAACCGCCGGAAGCCCAGCCCGCTTCGCAGTATCTGGCGTTGTGTGCCTTCGCCGCAGTCTACAAGGAAGCGATACTCCTTGTAGCTGACGATCTGTGCGCTGAGCCCACGCTGAATCGATGGGGCGCTGGCCGAGGTGCCGAGAAAGGTTACTTCAAACACGAACTCATCCGATCTGGTAGCACAGGGAGGCCCAAACAGGGCGCGATGATCTTAGACAAAAAACACGCAGGGGTCAACAATCCCTGCGCCGGGGTGCTGCAATGCTTTGCTGGAGCACGTGCGAGGCAGATTCAGCCGGGCTGTGGGCCCCAGCGGGTTTCAAGCCAGTTGATCAACTGGCGAGCGACGGCGTGCGTCAGGCGCACGGAGGCTTCAAAACGCTGCGGGGAGAAGGCGTACAGCCGGACGTAGTGCGGTCGCAGTACAAAGATGAAATAGTCGTCATCCCAGCGTTTGCCTGTCCACAGGAAGGCCACACCGGCATCCCGGCGCACCAGCTCCAGCCAGCGGCGGCGATCGTATGGGCTGAGGTTCTCCAGGTGGAAGCGTAGCGCCAGCATGTGATTGAGCGTGAAGGTCGCCTCGGTCACATCCTGATCGCTGAAGACATCGAACGTCAGGATGGCACTGCCGTCCTGGCTGGAGAGCATCGCGGTAGCGCGGCTGGCCGGGCGGGCATCCTGCGGTGAGCGGGCGATGGTCGTCATCAGCGGGGCCTGAGCGAAGCGCCGTGCCAGTTCCGTATCAAGGTCGATCTCGCCGCGCAGGAACTGCTTGATCGTCACCGGAGCCTGGTCAACCTTGATGCTGCGCCGCAGCGAACCGGTGCCACTGAGGTCGCGCATCAGGCGCTGGCGATCCTGCGCGGAGATACGCGCATGGGTTTCCAGTGCGGCGGGGTTAAGTGGCCCGGTGCCGGGGGGCAGGCCGCCCTGCTGGGCCGGGGGAGAAGCGGGCTGTGAACCACCGGGTGATGTTACGGGCCGGGGAGCGGATGAGCCAGCGGCAGGGGTATCGCCCGGATCATAATCGAATTTGCTCATAGGGCCTTACCTGTGCTCGTGGTGCTCCGTGCGGGTGTACGCGAACGCCATCACTATATCACGGGGGATGCTCCAGCCGCAACCAGGCCGGGGCCGTCTTCCCATATGACAGAGTGCCGGACGTGCCGGGGCCTGGAGACCGGCGCCGCTCACCGGAAGATACTGAGTGGCGTATAGCAGCCGACTATCCAGTTCGGTGCGTCAACGATTTCCGTGATCTTGAGATCCGAGGCGCATGAGGCCAGCGCGTAGGCCTGCCCGCGGGTGATACCGTGCTCCTGTACCATCCAGTCAAGGGTGTAGCGCAGCGCGTTCTGCGAATTTTGCCACAGGTCGGGGCCGTGCGCGGTAGTAACGTGATAGCCCCGGTTATCCGTGCGGGTGAGCGGGCTGGGTGCGCGGAACTGCACTTCGCGGATGGACATGTCCTTGCGGACGTTGAAACGCAGCGTGACCGTGATCGGCGCCTCGATGCCGGTACCGCATACCTCACCGTGTCCCTGCGCGGCGTGGCAGTCCCCGCAGGAGAATAGCGCACCGTCCGCAAACACCGGGAACCACACCGTCGAACCCACACCCATATCACGTGTATCCATATTACCACCGCCGAAGTGGGGTGGAATGGTGCGAAATCGACCTGTCTCTGCCGGGGCTACCCCCATCACACCGCAGAAAGGCTCATAAGGCACGACGATGCCGTTCACGCCGAAGTGGCAGTCGTCACCCTCGATTCGCCAGTGGTGGATGTAGGGCTCGGCCCGGAAGTCATCATCTAGCAGGCCAAAGCCTGGCGAGAAGGCCGTCCAGCCCCAGTTGTGGTGCTCCAGCCGGAGCACCTCGACTTCGAGCACGTCACCGGGCCTGGCGCTGTTGATATACACGGAGCCGATCAGCGCATGGAACTTGCTGCCATCCGCGTTCAGCATGTCCTCGGTTGTCCAATCCGGCGTGAACTGGTCGCCACATTCCGGGCAGTCGAACACGACGACATCACCGGGATCGATCACCAGGCGTGGCTCAACCGAGTTATCCCAGAAGGGCTGGGTGACGCTCCTGTCAAGAAAGTGTTCGGTCATGGGTCTCCTCCACTGTGGAAACGGATGTCCATCCGGTAGATGCGAACAGGGCCCCGTTCCGGTATTACACGATTCGGGGCCCTGCGGAACTCATCTATTCGTCAGGCGGTATCCCGCCGGAGGGTGCGGCGGCTAGTTGACCGCGACAAGCTCAACTTCAAAGCGCAGGGTGCTGTTGGCCGGGATCGGGCCGACTGCCTGTGCGCCATAGCCGAGATCGGGCGGGATGATGAGAGTCGCCTTCTCGCCAACCTTGAGCAGCGCGATGCCCTCATCCCAGCCGGGAATAACCTGCCCGGTGCCCAGCGCGAACTCGATCGGCTCGCCACGGGTGAGCGAGCTGTCAAACAGGGTACCATCCAGCAGATAGCCGGAGTAGTGTACCTGGACGGTGTCGCCGACCTGCGGAGAGGCTCCGTCACTCGTCTGGGTAATGACGTACTGCAGGCCAGAATCAGTGGTGGTCAAGTCGTTCTCCTCGATCGGTACCAGTGTTGGCATCGGGGTGGGGGTGGGCATTGCCGTCAACTGCGCACTGACAGTAGCGTCAATTGCCTGGGCAGTCGCCTGGGCCTGCTCAACAGCGAGACGGCCTACACAGGCGGTGAGAGTCAGGGCGGCGAAGATCGGAACCGCCAGGATCAGTTTCTTCAAGGGTGCCT
>JADZAD010000173.1 GCA_020852775.1 Anaerolineae bacterium | reverse complement strand
GCTTCCAGCGGCTGCTGCACAAGCACCGGCAGAGCACGCAGCAGCAGCACCACTGCCATCACTCCCAGCAGTGAGATGACCAGCCCGACCAGTATGGTCATGCCGTTCTGCAGCAGCAGATCGGCCAGCCGCCGCAGGGCAAAGAGCAGCGTATTTCGTCGGGGCGCTCGAACCACCAGCGTTCGATTCAAAGGTAAGTCCATAACTCTCCGGGGATCAATAATCCACGAAAGTAGACGGGTCCTGCACCGGGTTGAACTCCACGCGCTGACCGTCTTGCCCCGTGATGACAAGTTCATCCCAACCGGAAGCGTCACACTGTTCACGCGAGAAGACGAACTGTTCCAGGTCAGCAATCACGATTTCAGCGGTCGTCCGCACGATGTTGCCATGCTGCATGTGTCCGCCAATTACTTTGCCACCTGTGTCAGAGACAGAGAGGTGCAGATGGTGCCGGCCCTGCGGATCGAGTGTCCCGACCAGCGAGATTATCTCGAATTTGTCTTCGAGGACCAGCGTGGTCGGAGCCGTATGGGTAATCTGTGCCTGTGTCAGGCTGCCGGGCATCCGCAGTGTCACCTTGCTCAGGCTACCTACGCAGGTCAGGATTGCCCCGGCCTGGATATTGTGCAGCATGGTGAACTGGTGCAGCGCATTCTTCAACTCAATCCCGGGCTTCAGCCGGACAGCATAAATCCTCACCAGGTATTCCTTCCACGAGTCTGTATCTGAACCAGGATGGAGTGTATCTGACAGGTGATTACTCCTGCCAGATACACTTGCCATCCCGATTGAGGTGTGGTCTATTCGCCAACCCTGGCCAGCGCCTCGGCGATCTGCTCCGCAGTCAGTGGCACAAAACCACCTTCCGCGACAAACCGCTGCCCATCGGTAAGCGCCCAGCGATAAAAAGCCGCGATCTCCGGTGAGGGCTCGCCTTTAGTCACGAAGTACAGGATACGCGCAGGTGGGTACGGGTAGCGCTGCTCAGCGATGGCCTGGTTGAGTTCGGCACGTGTCTCATAAAAGTTCTCGTCCGGGTCGATCACGCCGTTGCCGTTTAGGTCGATGGGTACCACGCGCAGCCCATCAACCTGAGTACCGTCCAGCAGATTGTAGGCAAAGCCAATGTTATTGTATCCAATGCCAAGCGGATCGTTCCGTACCGCTTCCGCTAAGCCGGGATCACCGTTGACCCCGATCCCGTTCAGGTCTTCCTGGGCCTTGCCACCGGCAAACAGCGCCCAGACCTCCGCTGCGCCGGCTGAGTCGGAACGCGTGTAGACATTGATCGCGGAGATGTCTCCTGCCCCAACCAGCGGGCCCCATTCCTTTGCCTCCTGCGAAATCCAGATCGCGTTGGCGGTCTCCGGAGTGATGCCGGTCGTCAGCAGTTGTGCAAGCACCGGGTTATCCGTGTTAACGGTCGCCACGACCGCATCAATAGATACCGACACGACGTAGGCCCCTTGCTCCAGTTCTTCCGGCTTAGGCTCGCGGGAGAGCATCGCCACGTCCGCGGCCCCGGCAAGCATGTCCGCCATGCCCTTGCCCGCGCCACCGGCCTGCACATCAAAGGTCACATTCGGGTTGAGCGTACTGTATTCCTCCGCCCAGGCCACCGCCAGTGGATAGAGCGCGAACGCCCCGGAGAGTGAAATCGTGACCTGTTCGCCGCTTGCAGCGCCGGGTTCAGCGGCCTCTGGCGCGGACGCCTCAGCCTCCCCTCCCACTGGCGCTGTCGCGCTGGAGGCACAACCGCTCAGGGTGAGCGTGAGGAGTACAATCTGTATCGTCATCAATAGAACAGGTGTAATGCGCTTCATTTTGAGCATCATCCCCTCTGCAATCATATTGCTCGACTACTCTGGAGGTTACCTCCAGGCGGTGATAGAAGAGGAGGATAAATGGTGACAGACTGGTGACAGAATCAGGGTAGCTCGAGAAGGTAACCGACCCCGGCGACGGAGGTAACCAGTTGCGGGTGGGCGGAATCCGGCTCGATCTTGGAGCGCAGGCGTCGCACCAGTTGCTTGAGCATGTCACGGCTGGCCCCGGCAGGGCCCCATACGGTGGTAAGCAGATAGTCAGTCGCCAGCACCTGCCCCGGGCTGGCCATCAGCGTCTCCAGCAGGCGGCATTCGAGGCCGGTCAGATGCACGGTGGCCTCTCCTATCCGCACTTCGCGGCGCATCGGATCGAGTTCAAGTTCCCCCACCGTGAGCGGGCCAGCAGACGGTGGCGCTCCGGTGCGGCGCATCACAGCCTGAGCACGGGCAACGAGAGTACGCGGGCTGAAGGGTTTTACTACGTAGTCATCCGCCCCGATCTCCAGCCCTTGCACGATGTCATCTTCATCTCCGCGGACACTCAGGATGATGATCGGCGTATCCGCGACAGCGCGTATCCGGCGGCAGACACTGATTCCATCCAGCCGTGGCAGGTTGAGATCGAGCACGATCAGGTCGGGGTCGTCCGCTTCCCATCGCTCCAGTGCGGTCATCCCATCATGCGCGAGCACGACCTGGAAACCTACACGCCGCAGGGTAAAGGCCAGTACGTCAGCCAGTGCGAGGTCGTCATCCACGATCAGGGCCTTCATTGTACGCTACTCTCCCTCACCGAGCGGCAGGCACACCCGGAAGCAGCAACCGCCCTCAGCGGGCCGCTCGCATGATACGGTTCCGTCATGCTCCCCGACGATGGCCTTGACTACCGACAGCCCCAGCCCGATACCGTGCTGGGCCTCATCCCCCTTGCCCACCCGGGTGAATGGCTTGAAAAGATGCTGCATGTCCTCCGGGGCGACTCCGGGTCCGTGATCGATCACGTCAACCTGCACCTGCTCATCCTGCGCGACCACCTCAATACGGATTCCAGCATCCGCCGGGCCGTACTTGCTGGCGTTTGAAAGCAGGTTGACGAATACCTGTGTCAGGCGTACCGGGTCAGCTTCGAGGGCAGGCAGCCCCTCAGTGATAGATATGTCCACACGCTGCCCGCGCCGCCGGAGGAGTGGCCCCATTACCCGTACCGCTTCATGAACGATCTCCGCCATATCCACGCGGCTCTTGCGGATCGTGAAGCGTCCTGCCTCCACGCTGGTGCTCTCCAGCAGATTGTTGATCAGGTTCTGCAGGTTCAGTGTGCCCAGCGAGATCGAGCCGGTCAGTTCACGCAGCTCATCCGGTGATAGCGTGTCGGCTTCGTCATGCAGCAGTTCAATCGAGGCGTTGAGCGCGGAAAGCGGCGTGCGAAACTCGTGCGTGATCGTCGCGAGGAAGTGGGCACGCAGTTCGCGCACCGTTTCTTCCTCGGTCACATCCCGGAAGACCAGCGCCACCTGTGTATCCTGCCCGCGTGGGGGCTGCATACGTGCCCCCGTCACTGCCAGCCTGACCGGGCGTCCTGAGCGTGTCAGCACTTCGATCAGGCGCATACTGTCACGCGGTGGGATCAGATCGGCGAACATCTGTTCACCGCCCTGTCTGAGCCGGAACACCTGCTCAAGCGGCAGGTGCAGAACCTCGGCGGCGCTGAAGCCGGTGATCTGCTCCGCGCCGCGGTTGAAGAACGTGATCTGACCGCCTGTGTCAAATGTGACGACACCCTCGACGATTGACTGCATCAGCCCTTCCGACCACTGCCGCGCCTGCGACAGCGAACTCAGGCTGCGGCTGATGTTAACCCGGCTCTCTTCCAGCACCCGCGCCAGCGTGTTGATCTCGTCCGGGTCTTCGATCACGGGGATCGGCTCCGAGAGGTCGCCCTGGCTCAGGCGCACCGCCGCCCATGTCAGCCGTGCAATCGGGCGGGTCAGGGTCCGTGAGAGGCCCCAGCCGACCAGCACCCCGATCAGCGTGAAGAGCCCGGCGCTGCCTACCATCACCAGCAGTGAGCGGTAGTTCGCGTTGAGAAGGTTGTTCACCGGAAGGGCTACTTCGGAATAAGCGAGTGGCTGGCCTGCCGCATCGATCAGCGGTGCCTGGCTGGCATAGTAACGCCGGCGGGTATCACTCAGATCGACGGTAACGAATTCGGTATCGCGCAGGGCGCGGGGCACGCGCACCGGTTCGCGGATCAGGGTACTCGCCTGTGGGCTGAGGCTGCTGACCAGAAGCGCCTTATCCGGCGCAAGAAGGCTCTGTTCATAGCCGGTTTCGAGGGCAAGGCCGCGCATGAAAGTATCATCAATCCACACCCCGGCCACCAGCGCCAGCGGCTCACGAGTACCGGCCATTCCGGAGACATGGGTCGCTAACAGCGCGATGCTGCCACCTGAATTATTGACCGTCTGGTTACGGGCGGCGCAGAACTGAGGGTAGGTATCCCCGGCCAGCCACGTCCCGCCATCACAGACAAGCAGGAAATCAACATCGCTCTGCTCGCGGAACTCCAGCAGGTAGCGATTCAGGCTGGCAGCATCATCCTTCTCAATCAGGGTACGCAGCGTAGGGCGCTCCGAGGCCAGCAGCACGAGGTTGGCAAGCTGGCCATGGCGGGCTTCGATCAGCGCCAGCGTCGCACGTTGGCCGTTAAAGACGTGTTCCCACGTCTGGCGGTTGACTTCGTTGTAGATAAACAGCAGGGCGGAGAGTGCCGTCCCCAGCGCGGAGAGCAGGACGACAAGAAAGAAGCCGAAGGTAAAACGGGCAGCAAGCCGCCGGAAGCGTCGCATGACGCTGATTGTACACCCGGGCCAGGGCTATGGCATTCGATCCCCGGTGCACGTTCTGGTGGCGCGCACCGGGGCCTGGATTAATACTGGCTAAACAGCCTTCGTGACCACGATCGGCTTAAGTCCAGCTTCAATCTCTGTGCGACGTGGCTCCAGGAACGGGGGCAGCACCAGTTTCTCACCAAGATGCTCCATGTCCTCGTCGACGCCGAAGCCCGGGCCGTCGGTCGCGATCTCGAACAGGATGCCACGCGAGATGCGGAAGTAGATCGACCTGAACCAGAAGCGATCCACGAAGGACGATGCCGGGAGGTGATTGCCGGTGATGCGCTCATGCCAGTAGCGCTGCTCATCGAAATCCGTGACACGGAAGGCGACGTGATGCACACCGCCTGCGCCCAGCCACGCCACCGGTGTACCAGGCTCCTCAATGACCCACACCTCACGGCCTGGGCCACCCTTCGCCATCGAGAAGATCGTCACCTCGCGCCCATCTGCCTGTCGGACAGCCTCTGCACGGGTGAACTGGAGGATACCGGTAAGGATCGGCTCGATGAGGCGCAGGGATGGGATTGACAGCATCACTGCATGGAAGCCGCGGATAGCGTACTCCAGGGGTACATCGGTACGATCCCAGAGTTCCCCTTCAACGGGCGCACCACCGTCATCGATCAGCATCAGACGCTGACCTTCCGGGTCTTCAAAACGTAGCGCCATGCGTTCGGCGAAGGTCTCCTGTGGGCTGTGGGCGACGCCAAGCTGTACAAAACGCTTCTGCCAGTAATCGAGGCTGGCCTGCCCGTTCACCCGGAAGGCCGTCAGCGCGATACTGTCCGTGCCACGCTGATCCGGGCCGGTCTGCGGCCAGTCAAAGAACGTCATATCAGTGCCGGGGCTGCCAATCTTGTCGGCGTAGAACAGGTGGTATGCACTGACGTCATCCTGATTGACCGACTTCTTCACCAGCCGCAGGCCAAGCACCCGTGTGTAGAAATCAGCGTTATGCCCGATCCGGCCTGAAACGGCGGTCACATGGTGAATACCATTAAGCTGCATGAGGTCTCCTCTGTATGGGATTGCTATTCGCGTTTTGTTTCAATATCAAATTGTTTGACATCAATTATAGCGGCGATCTGCTGACTTCGCAAGTCCGGATCCGGCTGTTTGCCAGAGAACGGCAGGTGTGCTACGCTACCCTGTGACAGACAACTGCATAGTTGCAAGACTCGTGTGAAGGTGTGCCAGCACCCGGATGTGCGGCACATAATGGGGAAAGACCGGTAACCCGGTGTTCAGCGAAAGCGGCTGAACAGATGAGGAAGTCCGGCGCTGTCCCGCAACGGTAGGCGGCAGGGCAATCAGGCCCGGCCGTGAGCCCGAGTACCCGCCTTCGCACTCTCTTTGACGAATCCTTCGCGGAGAAAGGAGGTCAAGGGCGATGGTAAGTCAATCACCCTGATCCCGCCGGAAGGCGGGATTTTTTTGTCCGGGGCCCGATCCCCGCCGTTCGTTCTGACTGACACGCGCCATTGAGCGCTTCACGTAGAAAGACTGAAATGGGTTCACGTTACCGCTCTCTTGCTGTGCTTATTCTCACCACCCTCCTGCTGAGTGCCTGCGCACCCGGAATGGCCGCCACACCGGCAGTTGAGCAGCCTGCAGCCACCCTGCCCCCTGCCACTGAACAGGCGCTCGACGAAGCGCCGTCTGCCAATCTGACCGATAGCTGTGCAGCAAACTACAATGAAAGCGTTGATTACTTCCCGGAGAAGGCAGACATCTCCTACGCCGGAGGCTTCACCGTCGAGTACCACGAGAACTATAAGATCGTGGAGGTAGCCGCGGCGTGGCCCGGTTCACCGGCCTTCCGTTACGTCCTCGTGCAGTGCGGCACCCCCACCCCGGAAGGCTTTGATGGCCTCCCGGTCATCGAGGTGCCGGTCGCCAGTATCGTGGCAATGTCCACCTCCTACATCCCGGTGCTTGAGTCGATCGGGACGCTGGATTCGCTTGCCGGGGTGGATGACTTCGCCTACGTTAACAACCCGGCCGTCCGCGCGCGCATCGAGGCCGGGGACCTCGTCGCCATCTCCCCCGGTGGGCAGATCAACGTCGAACAGGCGCTGGCGCTTGATCCGGCGCTGATCATGGCCTTCAGCAGTGGGGCGCCGGAGTATGATGTTCATCCCGCACTGATCGAAGCGGGCCTGCCGGTGGTCATGAATGCGGACTGGCTGGAAACGGTGCCGCTGGGCCGCGCAGAGTGGGTCAAGTTCATCGCGCTGTTCTACAACCGTGAGGCTGCCGCAGAGGAAGCCTTCGCCGGGATCGAGGCACGCTACGAGGAAGCACGCGACCTGGCAGCTTCCGTCAGCGATCGCCCGGTCGTCTTCACCAGCATCCCGTGGCAGGGAACCTGGTACATGCCGGGTGGAGCGAGCTTCCAGGCGGTGCTGCTGCGCGACGCAGGGGCCGATTACCTGTACGCGGACGACACCTCGACGGGCAGCCTGTTCCTTGACTTCGAGACGGTCTTCAACGACGCCCGCGATGCGGACGTCTGGATCGACCTGAACGGGTTCGCCACACTGGCAGACCTTGCCGCGGCGGATCAGCGCTACGCGGAGTTCGCCGCCTTCCGGTCGGGCCGGGCTTACGGCTATGATGCCCGCCAGACCGAGTACGGCAACGAGTACTTCGAGACGGGCGCGGCCAACCCGGACGTGATCCTGCGCGATCTGGTGGCGATCTTCCACCCGGAACTGATGCCTGATCACGAACTCTATTACTACCGCCAGGTACAGTAGGCCGGCATGAACACCGACCCCGGCGACCTTGATCGAGCGATCAATATGTGCTCATCCCGTAACTTCGCGCTGCTGGCTGGGCTGGCACTGCTGCTCGTGCTGGCCTTCGCCCTGAGCCTGTCGCTGGGGTCGGTCTCCATCCCCCTGCATGAGGTCGCCCTGATCCTGGGCGGGGGCAAGGGGACGCAGCCCGCATGGCAGCAGATCGTCTGGCTGTTCCGCGTCCCGAAAGCCCTGACCGCCCTGCTTGCCGGGGCAGCGCTCGGCATCGCCGGGCTGGAAATGCAGACATTGTTCCGCAACCCACTCGCCGATCCCTACGTGCTCGGCGTCAGTTCAGGCGCGAGCCTGGGCGTGGCGCTGGTGGTGCTGGGCGCGTCCGGCCTGTTGACTGGCTCGACGCTGCTGCAGGGGGTGGGGCTTCTCGGTTCGATGGGCGTGGTCGCAGCGGCCAGCCTCGGTGCGGGGCTGGTGATGCTGCTGGTGCTGGGTATTGGCCAGCGTGTGGGTACCACTATCCTGTTGATCCTTGGCCTGATGATCGGCGCGGCAGTGAGCGCGCTGGTCACCATCCTGCTGAACTTCAGCATCGCTGAACGCATCCAGGTATATATCGCGTGGACGTTCGGCAGCTTCAGCGCGACTACCTGGCAGGAGCTGGCGGTATTCGCCCCGGTGATGCTGGCCGGGCTGACCCTCACCGGGTTGATGTCCAAGCCGCTGAACGCGCTGCTGCTGGGTGAGGACTACGCCCGCAGCATGGGGGTGAACATCCGGCAGGTAAGGACGCTGGCAATCGCCTCAGCGTCGCTGCTGGCGGGGGCGGTGACGGCCTTCTGTGGCCCGATAGGTTTCATTGGCATCGCTGTCCCGCACATCTGTCGCCGGATAGCGCGCACCACCGATCACCGCGTGCTGGTGCCAGCCACCGTGCTCACCGGAGGGATTGTGGCACTCTGCGCGGACATCATCG
>JADZAD010000172.1 GCA_020852775.1 Anaerolineae bacterium | reverse complement strand
GAGCGCCGCGGTGTTCTGACGCCAGCTTTGGCAGGGCGCATGGATGCCCGCGAAGACCTGATCCGCCAGATCGCGGTGCTGGACGAGGCTTATGAGGCCGGACAGATCGCTCGGGTAGCCTATGAAGAACGGCGTGCCGCGCTGGTGGCATCCCTGAACGACCTGTTGAACGCCTGACGTACAGATCAACCTGCAACACATAGCAACAGGGGTGGCGCTGACAGGCGCCGCCCCTGTTCTGTTGAAGGCCCGTTTCTGCAAACTGGTGACAATCGGTGCATGAAAAAAGACATTCGTGACGTGCGCCAGACAGGATGCATCAGTACACTGAGCGCACAGATCGGTGTATCAGCATCGCCCGGGACAACCCAGGGACAGAGCTTTCAGCGTGGAAAACGCGATCTCCGCTTTCTTCGATTCGCATTACGGCCAGGTCTGCTTCTTCTACGGACTGGCCTTCTTTGCGCTGGGGCTGGCGCTGTGGCTTGAAGTCAGGCCGGAATCGCACCGGCAGTTTGCCCGTGCCTCCAACTATCTGGCCGCCTTCGGCCTGATGCACAGCATCCATGAGTTCCAGGAGATGTTCGTCTTTTTCATCCCGTCGCTCATCTCCCCGACATATGATGTGCTGGCGGTGGTGCTGCTGGCTGCATCGTATCTGCCACTGGTTGCGTTCGGGGTTGAGCTCCTGCCATATACTGAGCGGGAATCTGGCTTCACGGCGCGAGTGATGGTATTCAGCCTTGTGGCTTTCACGATGCTGAACCTGACTATCATACTGATTGATCGCCCGGATTTCTCCACATGGGAAGCTGCGGCCAGCGCCCTGGCCCGTTACTCGCTGGCGATCCCCGGTTCGGCGCTGGCCACGGTCGGGCTGCTGCGCCAGCGGCGGCTGCTGATCGAGGAGATGCCGCGGCTGGGCCGCCCACTGGCGCTGGCGGCGGTCGCATTCTTCGGATACGGTATCATCGGCCACCTGTTCCCCGTGAAGAGCATCATCTTCCCCTCGATGTTCCTCAACAGCGAGACCTTCCATGCGTGGTTCGGGGTCCCGGTACAGGTCTTCCGGGGTACGATGGCACTGGTGATTGCGGTGACCATGATTCGCACTCTGCGCCTGTTTGTGGAGGAGAACAACCGGCGGTTGCTGCAGGCCCAGGCGACCGAGCGCGAACTGCGTATCGCGGCACGGGAACTGACGTTGATGGTCGAAGCATCACACCTGCTCGGCGGAACGGACGACCTCGATGCGCTGATGCGTGATGCACTGGACCAGGTCGTGCGGGTGATCGACCTGGTCCAGCGCGGCCTGATCTATGTGCCGGGGAGGGACACAGGCCTGACGTATCATTTCGCCCATTCCGGCTATGCGAACGAGGATGCGGCACGCCGGGCACTTGCCCGGCTGCTCACCGAGATGACCGACAGCCGCCGAGCCTATTGGATTGGTCCGGATGGAGAGAACCTGAGCGGAGAGGCGGGAGGGCTGACACCGGATGGTGTGCTGCGTGGCGAGGCCCTCATCCACCGGATTGTGCTCCCGCTGGAGACGCGCCAGCGTGTGCTCGGTACCCTGCTGATCGAGACCCATGCTGCCGGGCCGTACCTGTCAACGGGGGAGGCCCCAACGATCACGGCGCTGGCCCGCCAACTTGCGGTCGCCATCGATAACGCAGATCTCGTGCTGCGGTTGCGCCAGCGCGAGGCCCGCCGGACGGAGCTGCTCCAGCGTGCGACCAACGCGCAGGAGGCCGAACGCAAGCGGATTGCGCGGGAACTGCATGACGACACCGGGCAGGCGCTGACGGCGATCGGGCTTGGCCTGCGCGGGATGAAGAAGATGGTACTGAAGAACCCGGCGGTAGCCGAGCAGCAGGTCGCCCAGTTGGAGGCGATCACGACGCACGCGCTCGAAGAACTGCGCCACCTGATCAGTGACCTGCGCCCGTCACATCTGGATGACCTCGGGCTGGTCTCGGCGCTGCGCTGGTACGCGGAAGAAGCCGGGCGGCGCTCGGCGCTGAAGGTGAAGGTACAGGCGCATGGAGAGATCGCGCGCCTGTCGCCGGAACTGGAGACCACGCTGTTCCGCATCGCGCAGGAGGCCGTCGGTAACGTGATCAAGCACGCCGGGGCTGAACGGGTGACGATCAGCCTTACGTATGAAAGGGACGTGATCCGCCTGTCGATTGAAGACGACGGCCACGGCTTTGATACGGCTGCCGTCCTCAAGCCGGATTCGCGGCGTGCCTGGGGGCTGCTCGGTATTCAGGAGCGGCTGTCACTGGCAGCAGGCGAGTTCGAGATTCATTCAACACCGGGGCAGGGAACGCGCCTTGAAGTACGGGTGCCGGTGGAGCGCCAGGAAGACCAACCAGAAAGGCAGCCAGACCATGTCGAACGCTGACATCAGAGTACTCATTGCGGATGACCATGACATCGTGCGGGCCGGGCTGCGGATGCTGCTGGCGGCAGAGGATGACATCGAGATCGTCGGGGAAGCGGGCAACGGGCGTGAAGCGGTCGAGATGGCACGCGCACTGTGCCCGAACGTGATCGTGATGGATGTGCAGATGCCGGAGATGAACGGCATCGAGGCGGCGCGGCAAATTCGGGCGGAAGAACTGCCCTGCGCGGTGCTGGCACTGACGATCCATGAGGACGAGCAGTACTTCTTCCAGATGATCTCCGCCGGAGCGATGGGGTACGTCCCCAAGCGAGCCGCACCCGATGACCTGGTGCACGCGATCCGCACGGTGAACGCTGGCAGCGTCTTTCTGTACCCGTCGATGGCTGCGATGCTGGTGTCCGATTACGTCACCCGGATGAACGCCGGGGAGCCGGACGCACCCACCGATGCCCTGACCGACCGGGAACGCGAGGTGCTCACGCTGATCGCAGAGGGCGTGTCCAACCGCGACATCGCCGACCGCCTGACGATCTCCGTCAAGACGGTCGAGCGCCACCGCGAGAACATCATGAACAAACTCAGCCTGCACTCCCGCACGGAACTGGTGAAATACGCAATCCGCAAAGGGCTGATCGATATCGAGTAGCGGCCAGCCTCCAGACACCAGTGCCTTCTCCTGTCGGCTACACCGCCAATCGCTCTATACCACCCCACCGTGAAATTGGGGTGAAATCCTGATGATGTGTATCTCCAAAGGCTTTAAGATCACAGTATAGGTATGACCTAACGCCCGAGGAGATGAACGATGGAAGCCCTGCACAGCCCTCTGACCGTCCTGGTGATGACCGTAGCCCGGCTGGCTGTACCGGCACTCATCCTGCTGGCCATAGCCGCCCTGAATGACCGGTTCTCACACCGCCATCATTGATCAACGCCGATGCCGCCTGCAAGGGCGACGATCCGCACCATACCGTGATTGAACAGCCAGCGCCCGCTGGCTGTTTGCGTGATGGGGCGATCGCCCCATGCTGGGTTTGGGGTGCCCCCCCGATGTTCCAGCCGGCGTGATGCCGTAAGCTAAGAGTAGTGTTTGTGATGAATAGCACGAAGGAGCAGAACCATGAATGAACCAGGCTCAATCACTGTGCTCCTGATGTTTGTCCTCCGGCTGGCGATCCCGCTGGCGATGATGCTGGCTGTTGCATACCTGTACGACCATCTGTCGGCGAACCACGACTGGCGCAGCCACCGCTCGTTGAGCGGCCCGGGCTGGATGATCCCGGCGAGCTGCCCGGTCAAGGAGCGCGTGGTTACCGCGTGTGCTGCTCGTCCGAACGTCCCCTGCTGGCTGGCCCTCGAACTGCAGGAAGGGCATGTGCCGCAGGAGTGTCTGCTCTGTGCCACGTTTAAGAATGCGGAATCGCACCGGCGCCAGGCCACCGGGGCATGATGACGCGCTTCAGGATGGAGGAACCAACCATGACACGCTTTACGCCCACGTCCGTAGCCATCCGTAGATGTGCTGTAGTGATTGCCGGCAGCCTTCTGGCGCTGGTGTTGGTGCTGATCCCGGCGGAGGCCCGGGCACAGGATGAGGATGAGGGCCTGACGTCGCCGGATGAATGCGCGACCTGCCACGAAGCGGAATACAACGAGTGGGCCATGAGTGAGCACTTCGACGCCCTCACCGACCCGATTTTCATCGAGGCGTCAATCCGGGCGGGCAACCCCACCTACTGCCGCTCGTGCCACGCCACGGGCTATCGCCCGGTCAACGGCACGGTGCAGTATGAGGGCGTGAGCTGCCAGGCCTGCCACCCCGATCCGAACGGTGAGCACCCGATGAACCCCGCCATCACGGTGGACAAGTCGGCTGAACTGTGCGGCACCTGCCACACCGGCCCGCATGCTCCCTCCTACGAGCAGTGGTTCGAGTCCGGCCACGCCGCCGCAGACATCACCTGCGCGGACTGCCACCAGTCACACAACACCACCCTGCGCATGGAAGACACTGACCAGATGTGCCTCTCCTGCCACAAGGGCATGGACACCAACCTGCACACCGATGGCGGCACGAGCTGCACGGACTGCCACATGGCCCCCGGCACTGAGATCATCGACGTTCTGAGCGGCCAGACGGACGGCGCCGGCCACACCTTCGCCATCAAGCCGGAGACCTGCGCGGAATGCCATGGCGACTCCCATCACCTGACAGTTGCCTCTGCTGACGAGGGCGCAGAAGCCGCATCGGTGACCCCGGCGGAAGGCTCGCTGCCCGCGCAGACGGCGGAAATCGCGGCGAACACCCAGCTCAACCTGGGCCTGACGGGCGGCGGCATCGGTGGCCTGATCCTCGGCCTGACCATCCCCTGGCTGTTCTCACTCCGCTCCGGAGGTAAGAACGATGAAACCCATTAAGGAAGTCTCCCGGCGTGATTTCGTCCGCTACGCGGCACAGGTCGGTATCTCAGCGGTCGCGCTTGAAGGCCTGATTATCGCGGGCAACCGCATCGCCCAGGCAGCGGCCAGCGGCAGCGCGGAACACGAACAGAGCGGCCCCTACTGGGCCATGGTCATCGACCTCGAAACCTGTGTGGGCTGCAACTTCTGCAGCTACGCCTGCAAGGCGACGAACGACACCGCCGACGGCGTGTACTGGAATGCGGTCTTCTCGGACAAGGAGAACTTCTCGAAGGAAGTGTTCATCCCGCGTCCGTGTATGCACTGCGAACACGCCCCGTGCGTCGAGGTGTGCCTCGTCGGGGCGACTTACCACCGCCCGGATGGGCTGGTGGCGATGGACTACGACAAGTGTATCGGCTGCCGCTACTGCCAGGCCGCCTGCCCCTACGGTGCGCGCTACTTCAACTGGGATGCGCCGAGTGGGCCGACCCCGGTGGCGACCGAGTGGGGGAACAGCGAAGTCAAGCGCCGCCCGCGCGGCGTCGTGGAGAAGT
>JADZAD010000171.1 GCA_020852775.1 Anaerolineae bacterium | reverse complement strand
GCGCCGAGGCTGTCCACGCGGTTCTCGACAATCTGGCGGACTTCCTTCATGGAAGCTGCGTCAACCGCCGCCTCTGCAGGGAGATCGGCTTCGAGCAGGACTTTAAGCCCCCCCGCGAGGTCCAGCCCCTGCCGGATTTCAATAGGCTTGTCTAACTCGTTAATGCCATCCCCGTTGATGTCGAGCACGATGCCGGGGTTGTTGGGCAGGCTGGCCCAGCCAGCGGCAAGGATGATCAGGGAGATGAGGATCAGCCACGTGACATGGCGATTGGGCTGGAGGACAAAGATCGCTCCGACAGCGATCACCGCCAGCACCAGCCAGATGAGCGGAAAGAACGCCACAGGCACACTCCTTGGAGACGGCGCTTCATACACGCACGGGCAGTGACAGCTGTGCCAGGATTCAATGAGCACGATCGACACGATCATAAAATAGGGGCCTGTGCCCCTATTGACGCCCGCTTTTCTGTCATCGCTGGTATTTTGGGGGCCGCTGTCCTCTGAAGTCTTCGCTGCGAGGCAGCTTACCTTCACAGATGACCGGAGCCTGTTCCCAATACACCTCAGATGCTGCGGTCGTTTACCATCAGTATCTTTCGCTCATTACCAGTACAGCAATCGGCCTGGCCCGTGGCTTATCGCCAGGATGATCGGACAGGCGAAATCTTAACGCGCCCCCCGGCTGTATGTCAATAACCGGAATCCACCCGACGACACGGGGAGCGACCACCGGTAAGGCGGCGCTTCGCCGCTGATCGCCTGATCTTAACATGCGCTTCATCGGGCTGCGCTATGCTCGTAATTGTGTGAGGCGGGCAGTCCGATTTGAAATTGCCCGTGTGATTGTGTACAATTTCACATGATAACGGTCATTATTGAGGTGAAATAAGGAGAGTATGGCGATAAACGTAGTATGGTTAGACCCGGCACGGACAATCCTGTGCTGGCAGCATGAAGGTGTATGGGACTGGGACAGCTACATGCAGGCGGTTCAGGAGACTGAGCAGGCTCTTGCGGTGTCTCATACCCGGGTGGACTGCGTCTTCGAGCATTGTGACAGCGCGTCGGTTCCGCCCAGTATCGCGGCGTATGTACGCGGCCTGCTGGACAGTGGCCTGCTGGAGCATCCACGTATGGGTCGTACTGTCTTTGTCGGTGACCTTGCGCTGACTGAGGTCATCCGCATTCTGGGGGAACGGGTCTACCCGCAGTTCGCGCATCGTCTGCGAGTAGCCTCGTGTCTCGACGGTGTCTTCCGAGCGCTTAAATCCGGGGCTCGACAACTGGCAGCCCACAGGGCCGCTGGCAGCACCAACTAGAACGGGGCTTGAGACACACGGTTTCAAGCCCCGTTTCTTTTCTCCTTTAGCCCGATGGCCGGGCCGGGTATTATCAGTCCCCCTGGTTGCTGTCACCCTCACTGGTACTCTGAGTGTACCAGCGCTGCTCCGGGTCAAACCCCTCCAATTCAGTGCGGCGAGCGTCCAGCAGGGCGTAAGCCCGGTTGATGCTCACCTGGTAGGACGGCCACCCGGCGTTCTGCTGTCTGATGTCCAGCCTGTCTAGCTGGTAGCGCAGCCACGGCCCGGCTGACTGCCTGATGTCGTCTCCGTAGTCATCGAGCAAGGGCAGCAGGCCGGGGGTAGCATCGGAAGAGAGGCTGCCCAGATAAGCCACGTCGAGCACCTCACCGGCGGCGTAGCGACGCAGATTCTGCTGCACGATGAATGCATCCGGGTTCAGGATATCCAGCGTAGCGGCAAACCCCAGCGAGAAGATCAACACACCACTCGCCAGCAGGCGCGTCCGGCGCAGCGCCAGAAGGATCGCGAAATAGACGAGAAGCAGGCCCAGCCACACCATGAATATGTGTGTATGCAGGCGCAGGCGGGTGAAACCGTAGGCGATTTCATATAGATTCATCCGCAGAAAGGCGGAGACAAGCATGACGATCGAGGCCGCAACCATCACCGTGCTTCCGATCACGAACAGCCGGTAGTGTTTGCGAGTCTCGCGGTGAGTGATGAAGTCCAGCACGAGTATCAGTGAGAGGGTGAGGATCGCCACCGCTACCAGTTCAAAGAACCCTCGCCGCGCATATTCGGAATACGTCAGTCCCTGGCTCCGCAGAAATGCCTCTCCGCCGAAGAGGGCTGCGAACTGGATGGCGACGAACAGCAGAAAGAGCGCATCGATGCTGAAGAGCACCACAGAGGATTCGACCACCCCGATCAGCCGGCGCAGCCGCTGAACCAGCCCGGATACGGACTCACTGGCCGGGTTTTCGGCTTTGGCAGCCTCCTGCCCGGCTTCATCACTGGCTGCGCCAGAGCCTCGACGCAGTGCCACGGCGAACAGCCCCACCACACACCATGACAGCAGCAGTGTGACCATGATATGCCCGACGAAGTCCGGTATGCGCAGCGACCGTAGAACGCCCTGCACCATGTTGTCAAAGATCAGGTCCGCGGAGGCCAGCAGCGCGGTAAACACGAGCAGGATAGGCAGCGCAATGGCAACGCCGATCACGACCTGCCGTGCTACCACTCCCCTCTCACCGGCTGAGTGATGGCGCAGCCTGTCCAGCGCCCGTATCAGAAGCGGGACTGGCAGGATCGCGGCGAGCAGGCTTTCGAGCAGGCGCAGCAGGTATCCGCCAAAGTCGAGATCGAACAGGCGTCCACCCGTCAGCGAGACCACCAGCAAAGCGAGCAGGATCAGCGTTCCGCTGGTATTCAGTAGCACCAGCAGCGGGGCTGCCCGTACCGTTGTCATCGCTGCGAGGAAGAGCAAAGGCACGATCAGCCAGAGGTTAGCCACGGTGACACCGGCCTCTTCCCGCAGTGCCAGCACCAGCAGCGTGACCACCAGCAGCGTGATGAAGATCGCAAAGGAAATGCCCACGGGGCGACCGTAGAAAAGCTGATCTCCTGCCAGGCCCAGCAGCAGCCCGGCCAGCAGAAGCATCAGCGGCAGACGTATCCGGGAAACATCAAACATAAGGTATACCTCCCTGTTTTCT
Source organism: Anaerolineae bacterium (assembly GCA_020852775.1). Classification (GTDB taxonomy): domain Bacteria; phylum Chloroflexota; class Anaerolineae; order Aggregatilineales; family UBA3940; genus JADZAD01. The sequence goes on along the minus strand of JADZAD010000171.1, from coordinate 5,044 downwards.
GTGTGGCAGTATAGCCTCGTGGATGCCATCAGAAACTCTACAGGGCCTCTCAAAACCTACCGTACTGTGAAAGATAACAGGGGCCTGCAAGCCCCTGTCACGCGATCATAGCGGAGCTTCGGGGCTTCAGCGCATCCCGGTCAGAGAGATGTTCTCCATATAGTACTTCTGGAAGAACAGGAAAAGGATAATCACGGGGAGCGAGGCGATGACGATAGTTGCCAGCCCGGTACCGCTCGCGCTGCCTCTCACCGCCAGGTTGATCTGGATCGGCTGCAGGTATTCGTCGAAAATGATGATAAGCGGCCAGTAGAAGGTATTCCACTGGTTCTGGAACTCCAGCAGGGACATGGTCAGCAAGCCGGGCACGATGCCGGGCACGATCACATGCCAGAGGATTTGCCACCGGTTGGCGCCATCCACGATCGCGGCTTCATCAAGCTCGATGGGGATGTTGCTGGCAATGAACTGGGCCAGCGCGAAAGTAACGAACGGGCTGGCATAGAACGGCACCACCAGTGCCCAGAACGAATTCACCAGATGGAGCTCACGAGCCACAAAGAACATCGGGACGAGGATTACCTGCTCCGGGATCATCATTGTAGCGATTGCGTACACCAGCAGAATCTGCTTACCGGGGAACTTCAGGCGGCCAAAGAAATAGGCGGCCATGGTATTGAAGACGAGCGACAGCAGTACGATAATGCCCGCGCTCGCCACGCTGATCCCCACGTGATGCAGCAGGGGCAGGCTGCGGTACGTCTGCCCCGGGATCAGGCGCAGCACACTGATATAGTTCCGCAGGGTGAAGCCCGTCGGGATAAACGCCTCCCACGTCACGGGATAGACATGCTCGAAGATGACGTTCGTCGGGCGGAAGCTGTTGGCGAGAGCCCACCACATCGGGGCGCCGAACACAATGGCGATCAGCAGGTAGACAACCGCAGTGAGTGCCACATCCGCGATACGCCTGCCCAGCCGCTTCCGCGTATCGCTGCGATGTACGCTGGCATGGTTCATGCGGAGGCCCTGCTCAACTGACATATCTGACATCGACCTGCTCCCTGGCAAAATGGCCGCACCCCTCCTCAGTTTACAGTACTTCAGGCCTGAATGCACTCACTAATTCGGATGTGTGGCTCCGATTAGATTTGTTGGCAGCACCCCGGTCGTCAAGTACACTATCCGGCATGCAACCTGTCTACCTCGCTGACCTGCCTGCCCATCTGCTGCAGGCGACGATCAACGCGAAGCCTCTGGCCCTCCTGCCGGTGGGGACGATTGAATGGCACGCCACCCATCTGCCGGTTGGCCTTGATTCCTACCTGTCAATTCGGGTCTGCGAGGAGCTTTCCGCGGCAAGCGGCTGCCTGATCGCGCCGCCACTATGGTACGGTATTTCACGCAACCTGTGCACAGAGAACGGGTTTGCCGGGACGATTTCCAGTATCCGCGAGTCAACCATGGAAGCGATGGTAGCGGATATCTGCACCGGGCTGGCGTCTCTGGGTTTCAAGGCGGTGCTGTGCCTGTCCGGCCATTACGAGCCGCAGCATTACGCGGCTATCGGGCGGGGATTGGCTACAGTGGAAGGCCTGTATGCCCGGCTGCTCAGTGAAGCCGACCTGATCGAGGGGCGCATCGAAGCGGGCGACAGCCCTGAGGAGACCTGGCCCTATGCCGGTGACCATGCGGCGGAGTTCGAGACCTCGCTGATGCTGCATCATTATCCGCACATGGTGAACATGGCCGATGCTCCGGAGATGGTCGAACTACCCGGTGCTGACGCCCTGCCTCCTTATATTCGTCGCCGGTTCCCCCGCCGCGCGACCGCCGCTTATGGTGCGGCGTTGAACGACGCTATCCGCGAAGAGGGCCTGGCCCTGATAGCCCGTATGCTTCAGGCCGCCGGGTCGTCCCACCACGAGAGGACTTAACCTGCAATGTCCGACTGTGATGCCTTCTGTTACGGCCCTGTTGCAGTCGATAACATCATCCGGATGCCGAACCTGCCCGCACCGGACAGGCCCGCGTGGGCCACAGCGGACGAGTACCACACCGGTGGCGGTATGGCGAACACTGCCGCCTGGCTGGCTCACTTCGGGACCCGGGTGCGTTTCTCCGGGCGGACACTCGGCTACGACGAATACGGCGATCTGGTCATCGAGCGGTTCAAACGTATCCCCACTCTCGATCTCACCTATCTTGAGCGCCGGGCTGATGTGCGTACACCGATCTGCCGGGTGATGGTTACCCCGGACGGCCAGCGCACGTTCCTGAACTTCTGGTTTCATCTCTCACCGGAGACCCCGCTGACCACGGAGATGCTCGACGGGGCACGCTTCCTGCTAGGGGATCGCCACGCCTCCGACAAGCCGCTGGAAGCCGCTGAGATCGCCCATGCCCATGGCGTGCCGGATATCCTCGTCAGTGATATTGTCACGCTGGCCCACCCTACGCTGCCTCTCACGACCATCATCCATAACTCCGCTGACCTGATCCGCGGACGTCTGCCGGGTGTTGATGTGCGGAAGCATGTCCACGCCCTGCGCGAGGTCAACCGGGGGATCGCCATCCTGACGGATAGCGCCAAACCGGTCTACGTAATCCGGCGCGACGGTTCCACCTTCACTGTGACGCCTCCGAAGGTCGAGGTTGTGGATGCAACCGGCGCGGGTGACGCACTGCGCGCGGGCCTGGCCTATGGCCTTCTGCAGGGCTGGAGCCTGGAGAACGCAGTCTGCTTCGGTGTCGCTGCCGGGTCGCTCAAGGTGCGGCACGTCGGCGCGACCAGCCATCTCGCTACCCGTGAGGAAACCGAGGCACTCGCCCGCACGCTCCGCGCGGAGCCCACATAACGGAGGCCGTATGACCGACACCTGCGATGTCTTCTGCTTCGGTGAACTCGATGTCGATAACTTCATTGAGGTCACTCATGTGCCCAGTGCAGAGCGTGCTGCCTTCCCGACCCAGGACCTGTACAACGTGGGAGGTGCCGCGGGCAATACCGGTATCTGGCTGGCGAACTGGGAAGTACGAGTCCGTATCGGCGGTAATCCGATCGGGGTGGATGAGCACGGCCGGTGGATCATGCAATGGCTGGCCGAATACCCGACGATCGATGCGCGTTACGTCGAACAGAGGGACGACATCAAAACCCCGCTCTGCCGGTGCATCTCTACCCCGGATGGTGAGCGTGCCTTCATGCTGTACTGGCTGAACGTCCAGCCGACGAAGCCCCTGACCGTGGAAATGCTGCGAGGGACACGCATCCTTTCACTGGATCAATCCGGCCCGAAGCCTGTGCGCATCGAGGCGGCGAAGCTGGCGGTCCAGATGGGCGTACCGATCGTCGTCAATGACATCTGGGAACTGGATCATCCGGCCCTGCCTGGCACACTTGCGCTGGTCAACTCAGCGGCGGCCTTGCGGGAACATCATCCGGATATCGACACGCGAGGACTGGCCGCTGATCTGCATCGCGTCAGCGGTGGGATCGTCATCAAGACTGATGGGCCGCGGGAGACCTATGCCATTGACCGGGACGGACGCGCCTACACAATTATGCCGCCGCGTATCAAGCCGCTGGACGGTACCGGGGCGGGTGATGCGTTCAAGGCGGGCGTGATCTACGGCCTGCTGCAGGAATGGCCTCTCGACCAGACTCTGCGCTGGGCGGTGGCCTCTGGCGCGCTGAACGTAGAGCGGCCGGGCGCGACATACAATCCGGCCAGCGCCCACGAAGTTGATACGCTTGCCCGTACCCTGACGGTTTCGCCCGCCTGAGTAACGACAGGATACCCGTGTGGTCAAAGTGATCGTCCTTTTCCGCGGCCTGGGCCAGCGGGCGCTTTATGACGAGCAATTCAACCAGTTTCTGATCATGGCCGAAGACCTCCCTGGCCTGCAGCGCAAGTCTGTGAACACCATCTTTGGTGGGCCGGGCGGCCCGGCGCCCTTCCAGGCCAGTGTTGAATTGTTCTTCGCGGATCGGCCTGCGCTTGAAGGCGCACTGACCTCTCCTGAAGGCATCAAGGCGGGCGCTTTCCTGCTCGAATTCGCCGGTTCAGATGCACTGGTTATGTTTGCCGAAGTGCTGGAAGCCGTCTATCATCAGGGCGCTGATTAGCCGTCTGTGGCGCTGTGGCGCTCTGCGGCTCAGAGGAGATACCTCGCATGTGTACCCGCAAAGCTGTTCACCTGTTTATCCTGATGACTGCTGTGCTGCTGTCAGGGCTGGCCTGCAACCTCCCATTCCCCGCAGCGGATTCAGGCTCGACTGCCGTTAAGCCTCCCACGGAGGCCAGCCCGGCAGCCGGGCAGACCGCGGCGCCAGCCGTCCCGACGCAGACCACGGCACCGACACAGGCGACCGCACCGGATGTATCCGGCGAGGGCATCACCTTCAGCCTGTTCGGGTTGGCAGCAGGGGCGACCTATGAGGTTATCCCGGCGACGCCCTATGAAGCCGACATGCCAAACTTCGCCCTGAACCCGGAATACGTCACATTCACCCTGCAAGGGTATTCACCCAGCGAGACATTCCACACGCCAGTAATCATGGTCTACCCGGTAGCGGAGTACGCGGAACTGGTACCGGATATTGCCGGTGAGGCTGCACTGCTGGCACAGGTAGCCACAGATCCAGCCGTCACGAAGCCTGAGTTCGGCTATCCGTTCCTTCCCATCTGGGGGGCTGCCCAGGTGTATGCGGCACAGGCCACGCCGGTGGCTTTTGCCAGCGGAACAGGGATCCGCTATGTGACCCAGTATTCGCAGGCCCTGACGAACGCCAACAACCGGGAGATGTTCTACACGTTTCAGGGCCTGACCGCTGATGGCCGCTACTGGGTGGCAGCAGTGCTGCCCGTCGCCGCAGCAGGCTTTCCGGAAAACAGCGACGCGCTGTACAATCGCGCCGATCTGGACGCCTATCTGGAAAGCGGCCAGTTTGAAACCGATTTCGATGCGGATATCATGCGGCTGCAGGGGCTGGCATCGTCTGACTTCACCCCACCCCTTGAAAGCCTCGATGCGCTGGTTG
>JADZAD010000170.1 GCA_020852775.1 Anaerolineae bacterium | reverse complement strand
CTGTCACACGCCTGTTTGACGAGCCTTTTGAAGAGCAGTGGCCGGCATGGTCACCAGATGGGAAGCTACTGGCTTTCGGGCGGCGCACACTTGATCGACAGGGAGGGCGCGGGCATCAATTCTGGCTGCACGATACCCTGACCGGAGAACGCACCAGGATGACAACCGACACACAGTACAATAACCTCGTCTTCCTGTGGGATGCGACATCTAACCGGGTACTGTTCCGGCGCTTTAACCTGGAAATCAACTACCCTCAGTCTGAATTATGGCTATACGATCACCGTACCGGTGAAATCAGGCTGCTGGTGACAAACGCCACCGCGGGGGCGTGGATTCCTTAGCCCTATGTCTGGCTGACAGGCGAATCGAGAGTGATATGCAACCGGACGAATCAGACCTCAGGCCCGACCCCGTGAATCCCGTAGTCGTAATTGGCGCGATTGGCGTGGCTGCAGGCGTACTGATGGCGATCTTCACGATCTTTGGCGGCCAGACCGGGCTTACACCCCGGCTCAGGCCCGGTGCGGTAGAGCCGTCACCGGTACCAGTCCTGGTGCAGGTCGGCAGCCCGGCGGCGGACTTCACCACGGTGACCCCCGCTGGTGAACGGCTGAATCTGCGGGATTATCGCGGATCAGCGGTTGCACTCAATTTCTGGGCGACATGGTGTGGCCCCTGTGTCGTGGAGATGCCTGAACTCCAGCAGGCAGCCGATACCTATCCGGATGGCGAACTGGTGGTCATCGGCGTAAACGCCGGGGAGACCCAGGACGCGGTATCTCGGTTCATCACCGATAACGGGATTTCCTTCCCAATCGCGATGGATGAGTCGGGGGATATAGTTGAGTTATATGGCATCCAGGGCTTCCCGACCACCATCTGGATCGATGCGGAAGGTATTATTCAGGCAAAGCATATTGGCGTATTGTCCCAGGATTTGATCGAGGCTTATACAGCCCAGGTACTTACGGCAGACTGAAGCACCATACCCATTCCTGCGTGGACATTAATCTTCGTCTGGTATACAATCAGTGTTGATACAAACCTTGTACATCCTGAGCGTCAATACCCTGTATGTTTGCAGCAGGTTACAGTGTGCAAACTCCCCAAGCTCCCTACGACGTAAAGGTAGTCATGATCGCCACCATCGCCTTTGCCAATGTCCCTGACGAGCCTTTGCTGAATATCAAAGCGGTTGCCCTCGCAACTGGCATTGAAGCGGTCACGCTCAGGGCATGGGAACGGCGATATGGCGTCCCTAACCCGAACCGGACTGATCAGGGCTACCGCTTGTACTCCGAACGCGATGTCGCTATCCTTACGTGGTTGAAGAACCGGGTAGATTCAGGCGTTACGATTAAGCATGCAGTAGCGATGCTCTACAGTCAGCTCCCGCAGCAGGCTGAGCCAGCGCGAAGCCGGCCTGACCGCCGGGGCGACTCCCCTGCGAGCGAACAACCACTGGGGATCAGTACCGAGTCTCTGCGAGATCATGTACCGGCGCTCATGGGGGCTGCCCGCAGCTACGACTCTGCAAGTGCACGCCGGATCATCAAGCAGGCTCTGGCTGTCCATCCCATCGAGGACGTAGCAACCCGCCTGCTGGGCCCGACGCTGGAGACTGCCGGAGCGGAATGGCGCGCCGGGATGCTCACACTGCAACACGAACACTTCATCACTCAGATCATTCGGGAACAGCTTCTGGCATACAGCGCCTCGATTCCTGCTCCGTGGCGCGATGGGCGTATCGTGATTGGCTGCGCGCCAGATGAACTGCACGAAATGGGTGTGCTGATGTTAAGCATCTTCGTGCAGCGCCGCGGCTGGGACGTCATCTACCTGGGACAGTCGGTTGGCTATGAGCGTCTGTACGATTCGCTCATGATGATCCAGCCCGATGTACTCATGTTGAGCGCATCGCAGTTGAGTTCCTTGACCGAGCTTCTCAAGACAGCAGAGATCCTGCAGATGAGGGCCAATGTCGGTGTTCATCTTGTTTACGGGGGTCCTCTCTTCACGTTTGCTCCCCAACTGATCGGGCGTATCCCCGGCACGTTCGCGGGCTATTCTCTGGCAGCCGCACTCGACCGGCTGGATGGCCTGTTGAGCCGCACCGACCTGCCTGACAGCCCACCTCTGCCCCCTCTTTCGGAATCCGTAACTCATCTTGCCCGGCGCAGCGATGCCGAGAAGTACAGCCTGATCGGGATTCTCAGTGCACTGATCGAAACACATGATCACGCCCCCCGAGAGCACAGTATTGCCTTTCCCTTGAGTGCCGCGAGCCTGGCGCAGCACGTGGTCAGCGGCCTCATTGCAGCATTGTATTTTGACGCCCCCGACTTGCTCCTCACACCCGCCTACACGATGGGTGGCACACTCAGGGGATCAGGCATCTCTCTCGACATGCTGTCCGTGGCACTGGCAAGCCTCATGTCCAGCGACGATCTGGAAGCACTGCGTCCTTTCCTCAGTTCCCTCTGACCCTGGCCACTCTGTGCGGTCACTTCGCCTCCGCTGATGCGCTGAGATTCGCTGCTGTCAGATCAGTGAGAACCATGTTGCGTTCACCCACGGCCTGAGTACAATGGAAAACGAGGTGACAAGCCAGGCGCTCTCGGGGCGTTCATGACCAGCAGCGTGGCGCATCTTGCCGCCCATCAGGTGACTGACCTTGCTTTGTAATCGCATCGGCGAAGGAGACCGCGGCCGTGACGACATCTATTCAGCGTTCAATCAGACGGATTCTTACAGCGGCATGGGTGGCGATTATCGTCGTGGTGGCGCTCCCGACCCAGGCTGTATTCGCACAGCAGGCTCCAGTCGGGCAGTGGTACGCCGAGTATTTCGACGGTACCGACCTTGCCGGGCCAGTCAAGAATACCGAGTACCTGCCTGGCCCATTCCTGAACTATGCGCTTCCTTCCGAATCACACCCATCCGGGACTGTCTCAAGCGTCGGCTGGTCCGCCCGTTTCACCACCCGCGCCACCTTCCAGCAGGGCTATTACAAGTTCCTGATACGCGTGGATGACGGTGCGCGGATGTATCTTAACGGTCGCCTGGCATTTGATGCTTCCGGTGGCAGCGGCACCACTTATGCCGCCCGTGTGCTCCCGATGCCTGCGGGCACTGTCACTATTACAGTGGAGTACTTTGAAGCGGACGGTGACAACTACGTCGAGGCACGATGGGAGCCCACCACCGATCTGCCTGGCGAGCAGGATCGCAGCTTCACTGTGCCCGGCTTTGCCGCCCCGACCACCAGCGGCGGTGCGCCTGCCGGGCCGTCAGCAGCGGTACAGCCTGCGGTCAGTGCATCGGCTGCTAATGTTTCTGGTGCCGCACCAGGCCAGTGGGTAGCACAGTATTTCGATGGCACCGAGCTCACGGGCGCCGTCCGAAGCAGCGAAGTCCTGCCCGGCACCTTCCTCAAATACGAACTTCCATCGGAGTCTCACCCATCTGGCACCAGTTCAGCGGTTGACTGGTCAGCGCGTTTTACCACGGTGGCCCTGTTTGAGAAGGGGAACTACAAGTTCATCATCCGTGCAGATGACGCAGCACGAGTCTACATCAACGGGCGGCTCGCCTTCGACGCCTCCGGCGGCACCGAGACTGTTTATGCATCCAAAGTGCTGCCTATGCCCGCCGGATCGTTTACTATCCGTGTGGACTACTGGGAATACGATGGAGACAACTACGTAGAGCTATTCTGGCAGAAGACAACCGATCTGCCGGGCGAGCTTGACCGTGACTTCGTCCCGCCGGGTTCGTCTGTTCTGCCTGCCACAACGACCGGATCCACCCCCAGTGGCGGTTCAGTGACCCCGGTTACTCCGTCCACGGCAGGCTCGACAGGTGTGGCGAGCACACCGCCATCCGGCGGCATCTTTGTGGATGATGTCGCGCCCGGATTCACCTGGTCAGGATCGCAGGCATGGGAATCAGGCAGAGGTGGCCTGCTGAACAACCAGTACACCTACACTGACAACAGTCGCTTCGGGCTGCGGATGTGGGGCCGCTGGAACGTGCTTATCCCGCAGACCGGGAACTACAATGTGTATGTGTACATTCCCAACCATCCGGGGGCGACCTCCAATGCGCGTTATCGCGTATTCCATGCCGGGGTTCTTGGCCCGGTCGTCACCGTCGATCAGGGAGCCAACACCGGCCAGTGGGTGCTGCTTGGCAAATATCTCTTTAATCGCAACGCGACGCAGTATGTCTATCTGAACGACCTGACCTTCGAAACCAGTGGCACACGTGACGTGCTGTTTGATGCTGTCCAGTTCGTTTACGCGGGGCAGTAGCCTGGTCACAGACTGCGTGAACACACTCCGGGAGGTGGCGATCGCCTCCCGGAGTGAAGTCAGAACAGATGATCCAGTGAGGCATGCATGCGTTACCCGGTGATTGTCTCCTGCGCGGTTGCGCTGCTGGTGGCTGTCCTTCTGTGGCCGCTGGCGACCGGTCAGGCCGCCGAATCGTACCCGCTGAGTGTGCCCGCCCAGCAGGAAACACCGCCCCCTCTGCCAACTGACCTGCCTTCTG
>JADZAD010000169.1 GCA_020852775.1 Anaerolineae bacterium | reverse complement strand
TCGATATCGCCCTGACCTCCTCGCAGAAGGCCTTCGCGCTGCCGCCGGGCATCGCCTTCGCCGCCGTCAGCGACCGCGTGCTGGAGCGCGCGAAGCAGATCAGACACCGCGGCTACTACTTCGACTTCATCGAACTGGACAAGCTCGCGCAGAAGAATAATACGCCTTCCACCCCGCCTGTCTCGCTGATGTTCGCCGCTGACCGGCAGCTCGGCGACATCTTCGCCAGTGAAGGGCTGGAAGGCCGCTGGGCGCGCCACCTGCAGATGCGAGACATGACTGCGGAATGGGCGTTCAGCCGTGGGCTTGGCCTGTTCGCACAGGAAGGCTACCGCTCTCCGACCGTGACCACCGTTGCCAACACGAAGGGCTTCGATATGGACGAGATGGGCAAGTTCATGTCGGGCAAGGGCTTCTCGATGGACAAGGGCTACGGCAAGATCAAGGGGAAGACCTTCCGCATCGCCCATATGGGTGACATGCAGCCTGATACGCTTACCGAAGTGCTCACCGGCCTCGATGAGTTCCTGGGAGTGTAGCCGGATGACTGTGCATATCCTGATCTCTGACAACGTTGCGCCTGCCGCCCTCGAGGTGCTCAGGGAAGCGGGCGACATCCGTATCACCGCGCCAGGCAATATGACCCGTGAGCAGACGATGGCCGCCATCAGCGAGGCTGACGGCCTGATCATCCGCAGCGCCACCACCGCCGATGCTGAACTGCTGGCAGCGGCCACCCGCCTGAAGGCGATCGCCCGCGCCGGGGTTGGCGTCGATAATGTTGACCTCGCTGAAGCCACGAAGCGTGGCGTGGTGGTAATGAACACGCCGGGTGGCAACACTATCGCTACCGCCGAGCATGCCTTCGGGCTGATGCTAGCCCTGTCGCGCCATATCCCTGCCGGGCACCAGTCGATGCTCGAAGGCCGCTGGGATCGTAAGTCCTTCATGGGCGTCGAACTACGCGGCAAGACGCTCGGCATCATCGGTTTTGGCCGGATCGGGCAGGCGATGGCGAAGAGGGCGCTGGCCTTCGAAATGAAGGTCCTCGCGTATGATATCTACCAGATTAGCGCTAAAGCCCTCGCGGGCGGGGTTGAGCAGGTCGATCTGGATGCGCTCTATGCTCGCTCGGACTTCGTCACCCTGCATGCCACGGCGACGGACAAGACCCGCGGGATGATCAACGCCGCCGCGCTGGCGAAGATGAAGAAGGGAATACGGCTGATCAACGCATCACGCGGCGCGCTGATCGTGGACGCCGACCTCGCTGAAGCGATCAGGAACGGGCACGTAGCCGGGGCGGCGCTCGATGTCTTCACGACAGAACCGCCTGCCGCGGATAACCCGCTGATTGGCCTTCCGGGGGTGCTGCATACGCCGCACCTGGCGGCCAGCACCAGCGACGCGCAGGTGACGGTCGCGGTGGACGCCGCCCAGGAACTGGCCGCCGGGCTGCTGCACGGCCAGTGGGAGAACGTCTGCAACCCGGACGTGCTCAAGAAGTAGTCCGCGGCGAATACTAACGCCGTTCTGATAGACAAAACCCTGCCAGCGCCGGATACTCCTTAAATGGATATATCCGGCGCTGGTGATCTGGGGACAGTTGTAATGGAAGAGCCGGTGCACGACGCCTGCCGCTGGCGGGTGCTGGCCGTAGCCGACGATCCGCTGGCCCGCGCCGGGCTGGGGACACTCCTCAGCATGCGCACGGAAGCGGAGGTTGTCGGCCAGCTAACGGGTGCGGAGGCCGGAACCGGTGACCTCAGCCTGTATCGCCCGGATGTGATCCTGTGGGATATTGGATGGGAAGTCACGGATAACAGCCTGGGCTGTCTGCGGCAGGCTCTCGCTGACCTGCAGGGGTGGGCCAGCCCACGGCCAGCCTTTGCCGTTCTGCTCCCGGATGCGGATTCCGCGGCACGGGTATGGGGGCCGGGGATCAACGCCCTGCTGCTACGTGACACCTCTCTGGAACAGCTTGCCGGGATGCTCTCCGCCCTGATGAGTGGGCTCGCTGTGTTCGATCCGGCGGTTGTATCAGCCCTGATCACACCTGATCCGGTGGGATATGAAGCTGCCCGGGAGGCTCTCACCCCGCGTGAACAGGAGGTGCTCCATCTGCTCGCGGAGGGCATCCCGAACAAGACCATCGCCTACCGGCTGAGCATCAGCGAGCATACCGTCAAGTTCCATGTCAACGCACTCCTCGGCAAGCTCGGTGCGCAGAGCCGCACCGAAGCGGTTGTCCGTGCCACCCGTGCCGGTCTGATCGCCCTCTGATGCCCTCTTCTGAGTTCATCCTAGCCAGATGGCCAGGTCATATCCTGCTCGCCTGTAGGATGTGCCACACCGCCGGATCCCTGATACTGGAAGTCAATCGAACAGGTATGCAGGGAGGATCTCAGGGCTATGGCAAACACACTGGCGGCATTGTCAAAAGCGACCGCGGATGCGGTTGAGAAGGCCGGAGCGAGCATTGTACGTGTCGAGGGGCGGCGGAGATTGCCTGCCTCGGGTATTGTCTGGGCGGCGGATGGCGTGATTGTCACCGCGCACCATGTCGTCACCCGGGATGACGGCCTCAGGGTTGGGCTGCCCGGTGGCAGCACTGTGGCGGCGGCATTTGTCGGGCGCGATCCGTCCACCGATCTCGCTGTGCTGAAAGCAGATATAACAGGCCTCACGACTGCATCATGGGTTGAACCTGGCGCGGCCCGGGTTGGCGAACTGGTGCTGGCGGCGGGCCGTCCGGGCGCACACGTCCAGGCAACGCTGGGCGTGATCAGTGCGTTGAATGGCGGCTGGCGCACCCCGGCAGGCGGCCACGTCGACCAGTTCGTGCAGGCGGATATCGTGATGTATCCGGGCTTCTCCGGCGGCCCGTTGATCAACGCGGAAGGCGTATTTGTCGGCCTGATGACCTCTGGCCTCGTGCGAGGCATGTCACTGGCGATCCCGGTGATGACCGTCGGACGGGTGGCCGAGGCACTGCTCCGGGATGGGTACATCCGGCGGGGCTACCTCGGTGTCAGCGCACAGCCCGCACGGCTGCCTGAACCCCTCCAGCGCGAATTAAAGCAGGAGACCGGCCTGCTGATCGTGGGGGTTGAGGCAGGCAGCCCCGCGGAGACCGCCGGGCTGATGCTTGGTGACACGATCGTCACTTTCAATAACCAGCCGATGCGTAGCATGGACGATCTGCTCGCAGCACTGGCGGATCCGGCGATCGTCGATGCGGAATCCTCCATCCGGATGGTGCGTGGGGGCCTTGTGCAGACGCAGTCAGTCCACATCGGCATACGCGGTTAGAGAGGCGCAGGGGCATGAGGCGGGGCCACAGCACCTCTCTGCATGACTAACGCGCCATTTGCAAACAACTGAGACCGGCACAAAGATCGACCGTATAGTCACAAACTATGCGGTCTTTCGTTGTATATAGCAACAGGATCAGAAATGGCCGGGCAGCCTCTCCGCCCAACCGAACATTCCGAGGAAGCGACTCTTGTCCGGCTGGCTGCTGCCGGAGACAGTGAGGCGTTTGTGGTGCTCTATCGCAGCCATATGGCGGCGATCTACCGTTACATCTATCTGCGAGTACGACAGGTAGCCGAGGCTGAGGAGCTGACCGAAGAGACCTTTCTTCGTGCATGGCAGGCGCTGCCGGGTTACGAGATCAGGGAGGTGGGCTTTGCTGCGTGGCTGTACCGGATCGCGCATAACCTGGTGATAGACCATGGGCGGAAGGACCGGCTTCCCGTGGTGGATTCCGCAGATACCGAATGGCCGGATGAAGCGAGCCCCTCGGTTGAGCAGTACCTTCAGGCGGGTGAAACCCGTGATGCGCTGCACAGGGCCATTGGCCAGCTCAATTCGAACGAACAGCAGGTGATCGTGCTCCGCTTCATCGAAGGGCTTTCGCATCAGCAGGTGGCTGTTATCATGGGTAAAAGCCCGGAAGCCTGTCGGGTGCTCCAGCACAGGGCGCTGATCCGGCTGAATGCAATTCTCCAGGCGGCAGGGTATGATGCCAATTGACATCTCCGACAGTGAACTGGGTGCGATTCTGGATGCCTGTCTGGAGGGGATAACGCTGCACGCCTGGAGCGTTGAGGAGTGCCTGCAGCGCTATGAGCCGTACCGGGCTGTGCTTGGGCCGCTGATCCGGACGGCCGTAGCCCTTGCGGATCAGCGTCAGATCGCTCCCTCTGAGACCTTTCAGTCCGACAGCGTATCCCGCCTGATGGCCCGCCTGCCCGAGCGCACAGCCTCACTTACTGGCGTGACCAGGCGACTGCGTCCCATAAGAGGACGCTTCATTCCTCTTTTCCCGACAACTGTCGTTGTGCTCATCATGCTGGCGGCTCTTACGCTGGCCGGGATGCTTCTGGCTGCTGGGATAG
>JADZAD010000168.1 GCA_020852775.1 Anaerolineae bacterium | reverse complement strand
CAAACCTGGCAAACGGAAATGGCAATCACCGGGTGATAGGCAGCCTGACGATGGCCGCGACCGAGCACAACCGCCTGTGTGTAGGCCAGCCTCACGAGATGCTCACTGACGCACAGGGGCTGCTGATTGCCGGGATGGGGCTGGCACTCAAGGCTTATCCGGCCTTCCTGGAGGAGTTCGACCTGAACGGGAACGATCTCGATCACTGGGTCGCGCACCAGGTCAGCCATCCGCATACGGAGAAGGTCGCGGACGCGGTTGGGATCGACAAGAAGAAGATCTATCGCCTCTACCCGACGCACGGCAATATCGGCCCGGCAGGCATTCCGACCGTGTTGTCCAAATCCTGTGAAGAGGGCAATATCAAAGAAGGTGACAGAGTGGTGCTGATGGGCATCGGCAGCGGACTGAACTGCATGCTGACCGCCGTGCAATGGTAATCCACAGCCCGTACTCTGAGAGAAACGAGAGGCGACCAACAGGTCGCTTCTTTTGATGAGAGGCAAGGGCAATCAGGCGTACCGCCCTGTGTGAGCATCCCCTTGCGTCGTGATCCCTGTCTTGCCCGGAAAGGACATTGTTGACAGGCCCTGCATCAGTATTTATACTGGTACGATAGTCGGTATTAGGATAAATACTAGTTCTATGTCTGTCTCAATAATAAATACTCAATGGATAGTCTGACTCCATCACTGGTTGTCATTGGTGGAACCTTTCTCGACCTTCTCACCGTCACCCCTCCTCTCCACCGCATAAACGCTGTGCCCACCGCTCCGGATGTCATACTGCGTGCCGGTGGGGCGGGTGCTGGCGTCGCGGTGGCTCTTGCTGGTATGGGTGTGCGAACCGTGCTGTTCTCCGTTATCGGAGACGACATTGATGGGCGTTTCATCGCTGAAGACCTGGCCGAACGCGGTGTGGATACCAGTGCCCTGGTCTTCACACAGGATGCGCAGACCGGTGTGGTAGTGATGGTGCAGGACGCCGCAGGGGAGCATACGCTGCTCGCCCCCGTCACTTCGACCTGTCACTATCTGCTGACCGATGATCATCTCTCCCGTGTTGCGGCATACCAGCCCACCGCAATCCATATCAGTGGCACTATGCTGCGGATGGAGCCCTCCAGCGGGGCGGTGCGCCGATTCGTGGAGTCATGGCAGGGGCGGACGAAACTCTACTTCGACACGAACCTGTCGCAGTTACAGGCCAGCCGCGCGGAAATCCCGGTGGAAGCACTGCGTGAAACAGCCCGCTGCTGTGATGTCATCTTCTCTACTCAGGCGGAACTGGACGCGCTTGGCCTTCAGGTAAACGGGCGCCAGCGTATCATTGCCCGTACCGGGGCCAATGGCGCTGCGTTCAACGGATCGGCAGGGCAGATTGCCTCCGCGCCTGACCGCCCTGCGGATGCCATGAACAGAATGGGCGCGGGAGACGCTTTCGATGCGGCATTCATCGCGGCTGAACTGTGTGGCATGGCCGAACCACAGGCGCTGGCGATGGCCAGTATTGCCGCACGGCGGACCCTGGAGGCGCAAAAAATTACGTAGTTATCTACCACGAAACCCGGTTTTCTGTCTCGCTGCACTGCGGTAGGATCATGTACGTGCCATCTGCGTACTAGATCTCCACGGAAACAAAATATGGCCTCTATAGTCTCCCCCGTTGTTGTCGTCGGCAGCACCGTTATTGACCTGATCCCACTGACTGGCTCTGCAGAGGGTGATGCGGAACTGGTACGCCATGCTGGTGGCCCCGCGGCGAATATCGCCGTTGGATTGGCAGCACTGGGCGATACGGTCGAGTTTGTCGGTTCGGTGGGGGATGACGAGAACGGTCACTTCCTGCGGGAAAACCTGCATCGGAACGGTGTCGGGACGACCGGACTGGTGCTGAAAGCCGGGAAGCGTACCAGCGTCATGAGCCAGAAAATAGCTGCGTCCGGGGACCGTCGCTGGCATTATGATCGGTCTGTCTGCTCCAGTTGCCTGCTGGCTGAGGCCGATCTGGATGTGCTGGAAGCGTTGAACCCGTCGGCGATCTGCATCGGGGCCTCATCCATGCGCGGAGACCCCGCCCGCGGCGCACTGGTCGGGCTGGCTGAACGCTGGCATAGCCGGGCTCCACTCTATCTGACAACCAACGTCATACAACTGCGTGCCAGCCTTGATTCCGACATCCTGAACGCGATTCGACACATAGGCAGGCTCGCGGATATGGTCTTCACGACCTACGGAGACAACGCCTTCCTGGGGCTGCGCCCTCGTGGTACGCAGCGGCTGGTCTACACGCGGGGCAGCAGAGGCGCTGCTTTGATCGGAGAAACGGGAGAGATTACTTCGGTCGCCGGGCACGAGGTGGAGGCGGTAGACCCCAGTGGTGCGGCTGACGTATTCGTGGCGGCCTTCATCCGCGCACTGCGCTACGGCTTCGCAGAGCAGCAGGCACTGGCCTTCGCCAACGCCACGGCAGCGCTCTCAACGACACGGGAAGGGGTACGCGGCATACCTGTCTGGCAGGATGCGGCACGGCTGGCAGGCCTCCCGGAGAGGCCTCTGAACTAATCACCAGTCATGGGCTCTGGCCCATGGAAGATTGGTGTAGGCGGGCCGAGCACTTCGGGCGGTTCGCGGCGGATCACGTCGAGCGCCGCGACGAGTATCGCGGGAAACTCACGGGTACGGCTGTAGTTGAGGGATAGCTGCGAATAGCCCCACGGGCGCTGGTAATCCGCGAACACTCCCACGGACTTCACCCCCAGTGCGTTGCAGGTCAGCAGGGCGCGGTCGAGGTGGAAGTTCTGCGTGACGAGGATCGCCTGATCCACACCGAAGATCGTGCGAGCACGGTAGCAACTGTCGTAAGTGCGCTGCCCGGCATAATCCAGCACGATATCCTCCGGAGGCACTCCCAACTCAATAGCACGGCGACGCATCGCCGCCGGCTCGTTGTAGCCGGAGGTCGGGTCACCGGGTGAGCCATCGCCCGTCATCAGCAGCTTGCTCACCTTGCCCGCGTGATACAGGTCAGCGCCCGCAGCGACGCGATCGGCGAGCATCGCACTCAACCGCCCGCTCGGGTACACGCGCGCCCCGAATACCATCGCAACCGGGGCCTCCGGCGCAGCCTCGATGGTATAGGTCGATCCGCGATAGGCTAGCGCCGCACCCAGCCGGAGCGCGAAGGGGGAAATCGCCACGAGCACCGCCGCAATCAGCAGCCAGCGCAACCCTTTTCTGAGAATCCGCTTCATCCTGTCCATAGCCGTTACCAGTACAGCATCGTTAAGGCGTGATCGAGCGGTTCAGCGAAACCACCCTCAGGGAGTCTAGCGGCTCCTTCGCCTGGCTTCCATACGGCGGGGCGGCAGGTCAGAAGCGCAAAGCCTACGCGGGCGCGTCAGGCAAGATTCCGTGCCCATTCACCCGCGCGCTCCAGTTCGCCCGCGCGCAGGGGGCCTTCTGTGCCTTCGACGATGAAGCCCGCCGGTATGGTGGCCCTCTGCCCGCCCGCCTGCGTGAGCGCGGCGTCAATCCGTGGGGCGGCGTAGCCCATATCTTTCACGAATGTACGGAACAGGACGCCGACCAGCCCTTTGATGGTACGAGCGTCAATGCGCGTGTCAAAGGCTGCCACCTGTACACCCTTCAGCGT
>JADZAD010000167.1 GCA_020852775.1 Anaerolineae bacterium | reverse complement strand
TAAAAGGGTGCGCAACGGGCCGATCCCGATCAGCAACATACCGATTCCCAGCACCGCAAGAGATATCGGGGTGAGATAGCGTTCAAAGAAAGGCACGGAATCCGCTGGAAACGCACCCGATTTGTTGGCCATATTATCTTCCACTGAAGCTGCAAACATGCCTGTCAGAACAATTCATCCGGTAAACCCCATCGTCTGAATACTAGCGCGCCCCCTGATGAGCGTCAAGCATCCCCGTCAGCCGTATCACATGCGTATGACTGCCGACCGGGCAGACGAATCAATACATGCTGATAGCAGGCACGGGCATACTTGCGGTTCGTTTTGAATCGTTAGATAATCAAACCAAGACCATACCATTACCCTCTGTTCCCACCAGTGAATATGGCTGACCTGAACCTGCGCGCGTATCTTGAATACATTCAGAGCCGCCTGGCGAGCGATGCGTTCTCCGAGGTAATCGCTCAGTGCCGCCACATCCTTGAGGTCTATCCCAAGCACCTGGCGACCTACCGCCTGATGGCCCGCGCCCTGCTGGCGCGTGATGAACACCAGGACGCGCTGGATATCTTCCAGCGTGTGCTGAGTTCCGACCCGAATGACTTTGTCGCGCATATCGGGATGAGCGACTGCTATCGCGAACTGGGCGCCATAGACCAGGCCATCTGGCACCTGGAACGGGCTTTTGAGCAGGCCCCGAATAACAGCGATCTCAAGGAAGAAATCCGCAGGCTGTACGCCCAGCGTGGCGGACAGGCTCCGCGTACCATCCAGCTTACCGGGGGTGCGCTGGCGCGGATGTACACCAACGGCGGGCTGCACCAGCAGGCCATCGCAGAAATCCGTAAGGCTGTCGCCAATGACCCTGAGCGCCTCGACCTGCAGGTGCTGCTTGCGGACGCGTTGTGGGCGGCACATCGTGAGGTTGAGGCCGGGAAGGTCGCCAGCGAAGTCCTGAAGAAACTCCCGTACAGCGTTGACGCGAACCGTGTACTGGCGCGGCTGTGGCTGCGCGCCGGTGATGCCCGCGCCGCACAACCGTTTCTTGACCGGGTAAAGGAACTCGACCCGTATCTGTGGTACGACATCGCGCATGAAGGCCAGCAGGCCCCCGGTGATGTCTTCCGGATGGACATGCTCCAGTACACGCCGGAGAGCCGGGCAACAGGCAGCGCGTCGAGCTGGGTCGCGGAGATCACCGGGATTGAGAAGAATCGGGGGGTGACCGGCCCCCTGTCAGCACCCGGAACAAAGGCGGGGGCACAGCCGCCTTCGTGGCTGGATGAGGCTCTCAATGCTGCCCCGGCCCCTCTCGTTCCGCCAGCGCCTGCCCCGGCACCCGTACCGGCGGCTTCAACGGTGCCGGATATACCAGACTGGTTGAAGGAAGAAGTGCCGCCCGTGCCCACTCCGACAGCGCCTGTCCCTGCTCCGCCCGCAGTGGTGGAGGCCTCCGCCCCTGCGGCTGACCAGCCGGACTGGTTGAAGGAAGTCTTGCTGGAGGATACGCCGACCGGGGTCAACCTGCCTGTCAGGGAAGAGCCTCCGGACTGGCTGCAGGACGTACTGGACGGCACGGACAAAGCCGCTCCGCCCGCGCCGACCTTCGGGCAGGATAGCCTACCCCCGTGGATGGTTGAGCCGGAAACAGCAGCGCCACCAGTGGAGGGAATCCCTGCCCGTGATGATTCCGCAGAAGTGGCGTCGATTGACAACGACCTGCCGGCATGGTTGAAGCCGGTTGAGGAAGCCGGGCAGACGGGTGATTTCCCATCTGTACAGTCTGATGATATGCTTACAGGCCTGAGCAGCGGTATGCCGTTCAGCGCGGCCCAGGCCGTCCAATCCGGAGAATCTGTCAGGGATGCTGCCCTGCCAGATACACCCAGGCCCGCCGCCAGCAGTGCAGAACGTGTACCACTTGCGCGACAGGAGGGAGACAGATTAATGGTACCACCCGATGATGCTACGCCGGATAGTGATGTCCCTGACTGGCTTCAGTCTGGCGATCTTGACAGCGATGACGCGGTAAAGTGGCTTGAGGAACTGGCTGCGAAATACGATCCGAATTTCAAGCCGTCAGGTGACGTGGCGGATACCGCCGCGTCCGAACCACCTGTCTCAGCCAGCGAGGACCTGGACTGGCTCCGTACCCCATCCGAATCTGCCGCATCTGTACCTGAACCTGCGCCTCCGAGTTCGCCAGCACCCGCAACGGCGGCCGAGCCAGAGGATATCCCCGACTGGCTGAAAGAAACGCCTGCTGAACCATTGGCTGTGCCTGCCCCTGCCGCTCAGGAAGAAGAGGAAGAACTTCCCGACTGGCTCAAGCCCCCGGCGGCTGCTGTTGAACCGGTGACACCTGCGGAACCCGAGGCTGCGCCTGAGCCCATGACTCCGATGGCGATGCCGCTGTCCGCTGCTGAAGAGGAAGAAGAACTGCCGGATTGGCTCAAGGCAACGCCCCTGGCCTCTGCGCCTGCTGAGACCGCTCCCGCTGGAGAGGAAGAAGAACTGCCGGACTGGCTCAAGGCTACCCCGGCTGCTGCAATCTCCGTGACGCCAGAGGCCGCTGCCGAAGAGGAAGAACTTCCCGATTGGCTCAAGCCCCCGGCGGAAGTGCCACAAGCTGTTGTGCCGGAACCTGCTGCGCTGCAACCAGAACCTGCCGCGCCAGATGCAATGACCTGGCTGGATGAGCAGGTGGCGGCGCAGGGCGTCGAGCCTGGTACGGCGCTCGCTGAGGCGCTCACCCCGGATCACGCCCCTCTGCCGGAGATGCCTGGCCCGCGTGACCTCGATGCGGCGGCTGAAGCCGTTGAGGAGGACGAACTCCCCGATTGGCTCAAGGATGTTGGTGAAAAGACGCCGGAGCCGGTTGAGGCTGCTGTAAGCGACCTGGAGGAAGCCGAAGGGGTAGATGAAGAACTGGCATGGCTGGATGGTGCTATCGCCAGCGAAACAGCCAGCGAACTTGATTACCTGTTTGGTGACGCAAAGGAAGCGACACCCGCAGTCGCTGAACCAGTGGCCGCCGAACCCGCGTCCGCCGCGGCTGCTGCCGAAGAAGAAGAGGAACTCCCCGACTGGCTCAAGGAGCCTGAGACATCGCTACCCGTATCGGCTGGCGAAGACGAAGAACTGCCTGACTGGTTGAAGGCCCCTGTTGCGCCGGAACCTGTTGTGCTGGAACCTGTTACGCCGGAAACCGAGCCGGTGGAACCTGCCCCGAGCCTCACCGGCTGGCTGGAGACACGTGAACCAGCGGAACCAGTTGCGCCGGAACCTGTTCCGCTGGAACCTGTGGCAGAAGCTGTGCCACCGGCGCGTGCGACCGGGCTTCTGCCCGATTACCCCGCCGTTTCCGGCGAGGCCACGGACTTCGTCTCCGTTCTCAATACCGCCCGCCAGCAGCTTGCCGGGGAAGAGACCGATGCAGCGCTCGGATCGTATGAGAAGCTGATCGGTGACGGACAGATGATCAACGAGACGATCTCTGATCTGACGCGGGTGGCCGGCCCTCCCAGCGCTACGCCGCGCTTCCGCCGCGTCCTGGGCGATGCCTACATGGCACAGGGTTCGCTGGAGCAGGCGCTTGAGATGTACCGCGCCGCACTTGATCAGTTGTAGTGGAGAAAACGGGCGTCCGGATGATAGATGCCCTGATCTGCGGTATAGTCCTGAGCGGGCCCGACACGGCCCGCTCTTTGTATGATACACCAGGCGGTTAGCACCGGCACTGAGGTGGCCTGCCCATAGATGACCCTACTCACGATGCAGGAGGATATTGCGTGGAGCGTACCTTGATTCTGATCAAGCCCGATGGTGTGCAGCGCGGGCTCATCGGTGAAGTAATTGGCCGCTTTGAGCGGCGCGGCCTGCGCCTTGTCGGCATGAAGTTCATGCAGATGAGCCGCGAACTGGCCATGCGGCACTACGCCGCACACGAAGGCAAGCCGTTCTTCCCCGGCCTGATCGACTACATTACGTCGGGGCCCATTGTGGCAATGGTCTGGGAAGGGAAGCAGGCGATCGCCGTGGCGCGCAAAACGATGGGCATCACCCGCCCCGCTGAGGCGGAACCGGGTACGATTCGCGGTGATTTCGCCCTCGAAGTCGGGCGGAATATCGTCCACGGCTCGGACGGGCCGGAATCCGCGGCGGGGGAAGTGGCGCTGTACTTCAGCCCCGAGGAACTGGTAGACTGGGCCCGCGAGACTGACCGCTGGATCTTTGAGTAGTCCGGAAGCCGCTTCCGGAAAAGCCCCGGCACAGAGGCAGGTATTCGCCAGAAACGAAGCGGGGCGCACTAGTGCGCCCCGCGCTGCTTTACTGCATCTTGAGCAGAACTGTGGCTTCATGCCACCACGTTTCGAGGTCGTAGAAGGCACGCGCGTCAGGGTTGAATACATGCACAACAATGTCGCCGAGGTCTATCAGAACCCAGCCTGCGTCGGCATTTCCCTCTACCGACCGGGCAAAGATGCCAAATTCCTTCTTCACCTGCTGACCGATATCATTGACGATCGCCTTGATCTGGCGATCGCTGCCCGCGCTGCACAGGATGAAGTAGTCTGCAATCACCGTCTGGCTGCTGATGTCCAGCAGGACGATGTCCTCTCCCTTTTTGTCCGCAATCACATCGACCACGAAGCGGGCAAGTTCTTTGATAGCTATCTGCTGTTCTTCCACTCGAAGGAGTTTATCTCCTGAAAAGGTCTGTGAAATCCTGCCTACTGGCCTAATTGTATGAAGAATGTTGCTAAAATGCCAGTGTCCCACAACTATTACACAGCCATAACTATCCGATAGTCAGCTTGACGCGCTATAACGCCCGGAGCATAATTTACGCAATCACCCGATCAACAGGCTATCCGTGAGTTTGATGTGAGTATCAACAGACGGATTGAGCGACGCTGACTGAGTTTCAGCGGCCTCACCAGTGGAGGAGACCTCCAGGCCGATGATTACGCGCTCTTCGCCCACGCTTAAGGAGTAGGAAGATGGCATTCCAGCATATCACCGTGCCCACAGACGGTGAAAAGGTGACGGTTGTCAACGGCAAGCCGCACATCCCCGATCACCCGATCGTAGCTTTCATCGAAGGCGATGGCATCGGCTACGATATCATGACGGCCTCCAGGCGCATCTGGGACGCTGCTGTGGAGAAAGCCTACGGCGGGTCACGCCGGATTGCATGGATGGAAATCTACTGCGGTGAGAAGGCTGCCGCTCTGTATGACGGCAACTACATGCCGGAAGAGACCTTCGACGCCATGCGCGAGTATCTGCTCGGCATCAAGGGGCCGCTCACGACCCCGGTCGGTGGTGGCTTCCGCAGCCTGAACGTCACGCTGCGCCAGGTGCTCGACCTGTACTCCTGTGTCCGCCCGGTGCGCTGGTACCGCGGAGTCCCCAGCCCCGTCCGCGAGCCGGAAAAGACTAACGTCGTCATCTTCCGCGAGAACACCGAAGACGTGTACGCCGGCATCGAGTACGAAGCCGGCACACCGGAGAACGCAAAGCTGGCGAAGTTCCTGCGTGAAGAAATGGGTGCACATTTCTTTGAAGACGCTGGGCTGGGCATCAAGCCGATCAGCGCCTTCGCTACCAAGCGCCTCGTCCGTATGGCGATCCAGTACGCGCTTGACCGCGGACGCAGGACGGTGACACTCGTCCACAAGGGCAACATCCAGAAGTTTACTGAGGGTGCGTTCCAGCGTTGGGGCTACGAGGTCGCGCGTGATGAGTTCAGTGATGTTACCGTCAGCGAGGCGGATCTGTGGTCGAAGTATGACGGGAAGCTGCCCGAAGGCAAGGTCCTGATCAACGACCGCATCGCCGACATCATCTTCCAGCATCTGCTGCTGCGTCCCTCCGAGTTCGAGGTGCTGGCGACGCCGAACCTGAACGGCGACTACCTCTCGGACGCGGTCGCCGCACAGGTTGGTGGCGTGGGTATCGCTCCGGGTGCGAACATCGGTGACGAAGTCGCAATGTTTGAAGCGACGCATGGCACTGCGCCCAAGTACACGAATCTCGATAAGGTCAACCCCGGCTCGCTGCTGTTCTCCGGTGTGATGATGCTGGAGTACATGCGCTGGTGGGAGGCCGCTGACCTGATCACAAAGTCTTTTGAGCAGACGATTGCGGACAAGGTCGTTACTTACGATTTCGCCCGTCAGATGGAAGGCGCGACCGAGGTGCGTACCTCTGAGTTTGCTTCAGCCATCATCCGGAATATGGACCGGTTCATTTAGCGTTCGGGCTGGTGACAGGCCTCCGGGATGGATACTTCATCCCGGAGGTGAACTCACTGGCTGAGTTGTTCGAGAGTGGATCTATGAGCACCCACCCCCTGCCAGACAACCGCACGCAGGCTGAACTCCTGCATGACCTCCGGGAAGGGCCGCCGCAGGCGCAGCGTGAAGCCCTGAGCCGCCTCTCGATCGTGGGTGAGGCCGAGGCTCTCGATGCGGTCGTCGAGTTCCTCCAGACGGCGCGTGATGAGATCGTGCGCGCTGTTGCGTTGAACACGCTGCGTATCCTGGCGAACAAATACGTCCCTGTGGATCGCTACGGGCTGGCGGAGGTGCTGATCCCGTTCCTGAGTTCAAACACCTGGGAACAAAGGCTGCTTGCAGTCCGGCTGCTCAGCACACATCCGAACGAGATGGCATCCAGCGCCCTGGAAGACCTTGTCAGTGAGGCGCGTGACCGCATCAGCGCGGAGAAGAATCGCTTTTCACCCAGCCGCGTCATCGCGGAGCGTGTGCTGGCGGAGGGTGTGATGGCCTTCGCCAACTGTGGGCGGCTGATTGCGCTCACGACGATCCTGGAGATGCTTGAAGACCCATATCTGCGTCCACTCTCCACCCGGGCGCTGGGGGTCGTGGGCAGCGAAACGGAACGGTTCCATCTAGAGGACCTGACAGAAGACCCTGATCCCCGTACCCGTGACGCGGCACAATGGGCGCTGGGCCTGATGGATGAGCGTATCTCCCATCTGATCAACCCGCCCGATTTCATCGCCGATCCGCCACCGGATCGCCTCAACCCGGTCTATTGGATGCACCGGCAGCTTGAAGTCGAGGAAGCGAGCGATCTGATCCGGTTTCTGATCGTCCGGATTGCGGTGGAACACCTGCTTCTGGACACTCTGCTCAGTGAGGGGCGTGTACCGGAGACCTGCATGATCGTGGTGCGCCGCTACGAGGGCGAGGCGCCGCCCCGTTACCAGCATAACGATGCCGAGATCGTGGGAGCGTGGCGGTATCAGTGGCATGGCCCGTCTATCAGCCCGGCTACTCCTCCGCCCGCGCCCGTCCGCACCGAGGACACCCTTCCTGAAAAGCCGCGCTTCACCGGGGCGCTCATCACAATCAGCTATCCCGTTGATTTTCTCTTCGCCGGGCAGGGGCTGGTGAGTTTTGACTGCCAGTTTGAGGCGCACTTTGGCCGCGGCTGGCTGTACAACGTGAGCGAGTTGGGCGGAGACTGGGCCTTCTCCCGCGTCAGGCAGACCTGGGCACTCTGACCCGCACCCGTACCTGATTGCACACTCGTTGAGCAGTGCCTATAATCGGCAGGAGTCAGCCTGCGGCTCTTCTTCCGCCCGCCACTCAAGACCTTTTTTACCCG
>JADZAD010000166.1 GCA_020852775.1 Anaerolineae bacterium | reverse complement strand
TGAGGATATCCCCGCGTATATCCGGCGGGAAGCGGCCAGCACCGCGCTTCCGCTCACGGTTGGCCTGCTGGGGGAGATCGATGTCATGGTCCCCACCAGTGAAGAAGCGCGTGCCCGTTCTGTGCTTGAGGCCGCTGGCGACGAACTGTAGCGTTTACCTGATTTTCCCTGCTCAGACAGCATGACGAATGTTATGGCCGGGTCTGCCGCAGCGGATGCCGGGGGCAGCGTCTGACCCTGTACCGCCGTGCCGGTAACGCCCGGGGCTGAGGCTCGTCCGGACACGGTCGCAGGCGTAGGTTATACTGTGCGTAGTTAATGATCGCGCCCGTGCAGCTACAACCACATCCACGCAGCCAGAATCGAGGAGGACGCCAGCCGATGAGCCTTCGGGGGAAAGTCGCACTGGTGACAGGAGCAGCCCGGCGTGTAGGGCGCGGCATTGCGTTCGCGCTGGCCCGGGCGGGTGCGTCCGTCGCTATTCATTACCACACCAGCGATCAGGAGGCACTTGAGACGCTTGATCTGATCCGCAGGCCTGGCATCCGCGCTGAAGCTATCCGCGCCGACCTCGCCGACCCGGACGAAATCCGGCATCTCTTCAATGCAGTCCAGCAGACCTTCGGGCGGCTGGATATCCTGGTCAACAGCGCCTCAGCGTTTACCCGGCGCGGCTTCCTCGACCTGAGCCTGGAAGAGTGGGACGCGGGGATCGCGGTCAACCTGCGCGCGCCGTTCCTGTGCAGCCAGCGCGCGGCCCGGCTGATGCTCTCGCAGGAGATCACCGGGTCTATTATCAACATTGCGGATACCATCGGTGAGCGACCGTGGGCATCCTATCCGGAGCATGCCATCAGCAACGCTGGCCTGCTGATGCTTACCCGTGTCTCCGCCAAAGCGCTTGCGCCGAACCGCATCCGCGTCAACGCAGTCATCCCGGGGCCGGTGCTCCGGCCGTCAGGTATGCCGGATGAACGCTGGAAGCAGATTGTCGGGGCGCTGCCGCTTCCGCATCAGGGTGACGGCACCGCCTATGTGGCACAGGCGGTGCTGTCGCTGGTTCAGAATGAGTTCATCACCGGGGCTGCCCTCCACGTTGATGGGGGTGAAGGGCTGCTCGACCTTGAAGACCTGATCCGCTGACGGACCAGGTGGAGGTGCTGGCCTAGAAGTGCTCGAAGCGTTCGACGTTGAAGACGAAGACCGTAGCGCCGCCGACTTCGACTTCACGCACGACCGGCATCATATGTGACGGGTGGACATTGAAGGCGACGGTCTCGGTACGGGTCTGGCAGGTAGACTTCAGTATGTCGAGGACCTGGTTCACCTTGTGGTCGTCAGTGCCGCATAGAAGCGTGGTATTTCCCTGGCGGAAAAATCCACCCGTTGTTCCGATGCGCGTTACGCTGAAACTGGCATCAGTCAGCGCCTTGATCGTGGCATCCGCGTCAACGTCCTGGATCACTGCGAGCAGCATTTTCATCAGAAGAGTCCTCCTCGGTGCTGAGAAGAGTCAGATGGCTGGCCCTGATAGCCAGGGCAGCCTGCCGAGCCCTGCTAATACCGCGCGAAACGCTCGACATCGAAGATGAACACGGTCGCGCCCCCCACCCGGATCTCGCGCGTCGGCCCGGCTGTGAGCAGCATCTCAGACGCATCAATGTTCAGCGGAATGGTCCGGGTGCGCGGCTCGCAGGTACGCTTGAGGACGTCAAGCGCATCCTCGACCCGATCGTCGGGCGTGCCGCAGAGCAGCGTGACGTTGCCCTGGCGAAAGAACCCTCCGGTTGAGCCGATCCGAGTGACACTGAAGCCCTCGTCGGTCAGCCCCCGTCCGGCAGCGTCTGCGTCAATATCCTGAACGATCGCGATGAGTAGTTTCATGTAAACCAGTATACCCCAATTTCTGCCTGTGGAAGCAGGTTGACAGCGATCCGCTTTGATGCTACCTTTCCCGCAGGCCGTACCTGATCAGGCCCGGCGTTGCAGGGGCGCCATGCGCTCGTTCGTGCGGTGTGAAACGTGAGCGTTCTCGTTGAAACTGCTGCCCTTGTATGCCACAGCATCTTCCTGTGGCATTTCATTGTCCTGGCGGTGAAATACTGGCCAGAGCGGAATGGGAGACAAACGGTTTTTGGATGCTCAGAAGATAATCGTGAGAGGGTTGGTCGTCAAAGCACAGAGCGGGTTCTTCACCGTTCAGACGGCTGACCATGGCCTGGTGGTTTCGCAGGTACGCAAGCGGCTGCTCCAGGCCCGACTGGAAGCTGACCCGGTGACGATCGGTGACCGGGTAGAGGTGCTGGTCCAGCCGGACGGATCCGGCACGATTGAGACTATTTCCCCGCGGGAGCATGCCTTCATCCGGCAGAAGCCCTCTGCGGAGGGGCGCGGGGCGGATCGGCTGTTCGATCGTGGGCAGGTTATCATCGCGAACCCCGACCAGATCGTGCTGGTGTTCGCCTGCGCCCTGCCGGCGCCGCACCTCAAGGCGGTGGATCGCATGCTGGTGATCAGCGAGCGTGCAGGTATCCCGGCTGTGATCTGCGCGAATAAGGTCGATCTTGTCGGTGAGCATGAAGCCCGCGCGATGTTTGGTATCTATGAAACGCTGGGCTACCCTGTGTGCTACACGAGCGCGGTTACCGGAACCGGGGTCGATGAACTGCGGGCGCTCCTGAAAGACCAGATTTCCGCCCTGACCGGGCCCTCCGGTGTGGGCAAGAGCAGCCTGCTGAATGCTATTCAACCGGGGTTAGGGTTGGCCGCGCGCACCGTCAGTGAGGCGACAACCAAGGGGCGGCATACGACCGTCGCGCCGGAACTGTATGCACTGAACGGAGGAGGCTATGTCGCTGACACGCCCGGTATCCGTTCGATCGGGCTGTACAATATCGAGCCAAGCGAAATTGATGGCTACTTCCCGGAAATCCGCGACCGGATCGACCAGTGCCGTTTCAAGGACTGCCGCCACGAGAATGAACCTGGCTGTGCCGTGCGTGAGGCGGTAGAGAGCGGTGAGGTGCTGCAGGAACGCTACGAGAGCTACCTGCGGCTGCGTGAGGAGGCGGAGGAAGTTTACTACCGCTGCTAGAAATCAGCAGGGGCGGCCACACTGGCCGCCCCTGTCTTTACGCCTTACCACAGGCCGCCGCTGCGCCCGGCGTAGCGTTCCTCTCTGAACGGGTCGGCGTTGTTGTTGTATCCGGCCTGCTCCCAGAAGCCGAGGCGATCCTCCGCCGTGAACTCCAGCGCGAGCAGCCACTTGGCGCTCTTCCCGAAGTACTTCTTGGGCACCAGCGTCCGTACCGGGTAGCCGTGATCCTGTTCGAGCGGCCTGCCATCGAACTTATAGGCCAGCAGCACGTCATCATCCAGCATCAGCTCAAGCGGGACACTGGTAGTGAAGCCGTAGGCGCAGTGCGCGATCACTAATCTCGCTTCGGGTTTTACCCCCGCCACCTTGACGAACTCACGGAACGGGACGCCTTCCCAGACGGTGTCAAACTTGCTCCAGCGTGTTACACAGTGGATGTCACAGGTGACGGCCGCGGTCGGCAGGGCGCTGAACTGCGCCCAGCCCCATGTCCGCTCCTGATCTACCAGCCCGAAGGCACGCAGCGTCCACGTATCCCGGTCGATTTCCGCTGACGGCCCGTAGTGCAGCACCGGGAACTTCAACGTCAGCGACTGTCCGGGCGGCAGCCGCCCTTCACGATCCATCTGTGCTTCAAGATCACGCCGCGCCCTGTCAAACATCTTTCCTGCTCCTCTGGCCACTGCTGCTGTGTTCGTACCCTGTAAGAGGTGATTGTATCGGAAGGCGTTGGGTAGCTCTACAGCCATATCGGGTTTGACCACGCCCGTTTGCCCTGCGCGTCGCGCACCGTCACCCGGCAGTACGGGCTGTCGAAGTTCCGCAGGCTGAACTCTGCCTCACGCAGGCCCGGCCCATAGGCATGCCGTGCCGCCGCACCCTGCCCGGTGAGGTAGACGCGGTCGGCGGGCGAGCAGCGCACCACGATGCGATTCCCACCGGCAAAGGCGATGTCATGAATCTGCGGCCCGGTGCTAGAATAGCTGTCGCCCCGCTTGAGCGCCTCGACGATGGCGCGCGGGTCGAGCCGCCGTGCCTTGACATATACCCAGCCCAGCCCGGCGTCGTGCCGGTGAGGGTGAAAATGCGCGTCGTCTGTTGCGCAGATAGTGTAACGCCACCCTTGCGAGAGCATGATATCGGTGATATGCCACGAGTCAGCCCGGTCGTTGCTATCCACCGACGTGCCATTGAACACCTCTATCGCGTGGAGTTGGCCGAGGGAAGTGATATCCGCTTCGGTCAGCGTATACCACGCCGGGTGGGCGACGGCGACATAAGCACCGCTCTTCATCGCGCGATAAGCCAGTTCGGGGCCAGTCTCGTCCGGCGCAGCCGGAGCGAAGTCCTCCGGCAGCCCGACGGCGAGGATGTGCCACATGCCGCCAAACGTCGTCTCGCCGGTGTGCAGTTCCGCGCCGGGCAGGGTGGTGAAGCCCTTCGTGCGGAAGGGGCGTGTATCGGCAATCGGCCAGTTGTAGCGTTCGAGGAAGTGATCGGTCAGCGCAAGGAAATCGTAGCCCGCCTCCCGGTAGAAGTCGCAAACCTGCTCAGGTGAGATCGAACCGTCTGACAGGGTGGAATGGGTATGCAGGTTGCCCTTGTAGAAGGTGCCGGGCTTACTGAAAGGGAGAGTCATCATCTGGTGAATGTTCGTTTGCAGAATAGGTCAACCGGACATGGTATTTAGTGACCCTGATTGTACCGCACTGTGGTAGAAGCGTGTCCGCACCCGCTCGTGGACGAATTCCCCGATAACCTGCCATCCCCATTCAGGCTTGATCTGCGGACGCTTGTGCGGGCTGATGACCAGCAGCCGTGTCGCGCCCTCAGCCAGCCGGTAGGCCAGTGCGGGCAGCCGTGACGGGGCGACAAGATGCAGGGCGAAGCTGCACACGACTAGGTCATAAGGCAGAACCCCCGGCAGACCCTGCGCAGCGATCTGCTCAAAGCGGCACGGGGCGGTGATCCGCCCTGTGCGCCGGGTGTAGGCCTCCCCCGTATACGGGTCGCAACCGGTGATATGCGTGAACCCGAGCGCCTGCAGAGCCAGTGTCGCTTCGCCACTTCCGCAGGCAAGGTCAAGCGTGTGCCAGCCTGTATCGAACGCCCACCGCCGGGCGGCCTGGTCGA
>JADZAD010000165.1 GCA_020852775.1 Anaerolineae bacterium | reverse complement strand
TACTGGTTCGGGTTCTGCGGGTTGATCCGCTCGATGTAGACATCCTGCGCGTCGAAGTTGGCGTTCGTCAGGCCCCACGCGATCCGGTCGTTGTGGCCGATCAGAATGCCGGGTACGCCGGGCAGGGAGTTCCCGCGGAACTCATACGGGCAGGTATCAGTCTTCTCGATACAGTGCATGCCGACTTCGTACCACAGAGATGGCATCTGCTGGCTCATGTGCGGGTCATTGGCGAGGATCGGGCTGCCGGTCTCGGTGTGCTGCCCGGCGATCACGAAGCTGTTTGATGCGCCCACCCCGCCGAAGCCGAAGGTAGTGAGCTGCGCCAGTGCCGGTGAGGCGCTCATCGCCTGGTTGACCTCGCGCAGGTAGGCCAGTTCAGAGATACCCAGCGCGGTCGATGCCCCAATCGGAGGCAGGCCAAGGGCCGCCAGGCCGTCGTCCTGTACGATGGTAGGGCGGTCGTCGCGGTAGGGCGGCACGATCTCCGCGTAGCCCTGTTCACCCGCGGCCAGCAGCAAGTCAGCGTTTCGCAGCTCCGTCCGCAGCTTGTCGCTCTGGTCGTAGACCATCATGTAGCCCCAGACCAGCGAGTCCACCGGCGTCCACGGTTCGATCTCCCAGCGGACGCCCTGCAGGTCCAGCAGTGCAAACTCCAGGCCGAGCTGCGCGGGCTGGCGTCCGGAGACGTAGGCGTTCACCCCATCGGCGTAAGACTCCAGCACCAGCTTGGTATCCGGGTCGAACCCGGCATAGGCCTCCTCGGCCAGCGCGCGGAAGCCGAACGTCCGCAGGTAGGTATCCGTCTCCAGCGCGCCACTACCAAAGATCTCGGAGAGCCGCCCGGAACCCACCCGGCGCTCGAATTCCATCTGCCAGAAACGTTCCTGCGCGTGGACATATCCCTGGGCAAAGAACAGGTCTTCGGGTGAAGAGGCGTAGATATGAGCGACGCCGTACTCGTCGCGGTAGACCTCTACCGGGGCTTTCAGCCCTTCGACCTGCAGGGTACCGGTGGTGACCGGGAAAGCGCGGCGCGTGAACCACGTGAACAGGCCGCCCGCAATCACTACCAGTACCAGCACCACACCTGCTGTAATCGCAGCAGCCCTGACCCCTCTGCTCATCGCCAGCCCCTCTTTCGTGAAGCGAAACATGACGCATGGTTATAGCCCTTACAATGAAGGTCGTCAACATCCATTTGAGCAAACAGAACGCCCCGGCCAACTGGCCGGGGCGTATCAAACAGAGAGGCTCGGTTCAGCCGAGAGCAGGCTCAGCGGGCTTGTCCGGCATCGCGGCAGGTGGTGTACCCGCTGCCTTTGGCCGCAGGTACAGGAACACCGCACCAAGCCCGAATACGCCGAAGAGCAGCGACAGGAAGAAGCCACCAAGCACCGGGATCGCCTGGGCAAGCACCACCACGATCAGGCCGAGCACCAGCGACCAGAACGGGGCCTTCTTCTCTTTGTTGATCAGCCCGTACAGCCACTCGCCGAGCAGCAGCGCCATCAGGATCGGCGCAACCCAGCGGGTGACGAAGGTGAACACGGTGAAGATCGCCGTACCGGCCAGCGACAGCACCCCGGCGACCGACCCGGCACCACCGGAGGTCGCTATCGAGAGGATGATCACCAGCACGACCAGCCCGACTGCGACCGCCACCAACCCGAAGAACACGAGGTAGCCGAGCAGTCCATAGCCCAGGCTCGGCAGCGGCTGCGCGCGCAGAGTGTCCCGGCTGCCATTCAGGAACGCCGGGGCAAAGCGCTGCAGGCCCACGCCAACCAGCAGCATCATCAGGAAGCCCAGGATGGTGTTGTTGGCGAAGCGCCACAGCCCGCGCGCGAACTTCGCGCCCGCGCTTTCAGCCTCGGCAGCGCCTGCCTGATCTTCGTCCGCGGTCTCCAGCGTGAACTCGGTTTTCCCGGCCACGACTCCGCCAGGGATCGACCACTCCTGTGGTGAGGTGTAGTTCAGATCGCCTGCGATGCTGGCATCCGGTCCGAAAGTGAAGCCGGGCTCGATCGTGCCCGCTTCCGGCATCTCCGGGTTCTGGAAGAACTGGTTCGGATCGAAGCTCTCACCTGACCCGACGCTGATGTCGGCATTACCGCCAACTGAACCGGTCAGACGGGCGGTTTCGCTACCGCCGCTGATGTCCTCCGCGACGTCCGCGATCAACGCCTGCGCCGCGCCATAGTACAGCGTCCCGCCGACGCTGCTGCCGGGCTGCATCTCGACCGAGTACCCGCCGGCGTTCAGGTCATCGCCGACGCTGGCGTTCTCGCCCAGCCGGATGACATAGCCGGCGGCACGCACGTCATCCTCAACCGTACCGTTGATGATCAACCCACTTCCGGCGAACAGTACGTCCCCGGTGACGGTGCCATTGATCGTCATCGTATTCCCGGCGCCGATGACGTCGCCATCGATGTCGGCATCAATCACGATCGTGCTCCCGAACACGTACAGGTCGTCGTTCATATCCTCACTGATGACGATGTCATCGCCCGTCACCGGCTCTGAGGCGAAGGCAGGCGCGGCCAGCAGCAGGCTGGCGATCATTACAAGCGCCGTCATCATCACAATCCGGCCCTTGCTCACTTTGGGGTTCATAGGTAACTCCTTGCCCTGATGGAGGTATTCGGATGCAATAACCATAATCTTATACGCAGGTAACAGTACGCCTGTTGCAACGAGGAGAATCAGATGAGGCGGATCGTATCCGCCTCATCAATGCCCTGACTGGGATTACCGGCAGGCGGGCATCAACTCACACGCTCGAAGATGCCCGCGGCCCCCATGCCGCCGCCGATGCACATCGTCACCATGCCAAGGGAGGCGTCGCGGCGCTCCAGTTCATTCATGATCTGCACGGTCAGCTTG
>JADZAD010000164.1 GCA_020852775.1 Anaerolineae bacterium | reverse complement strand
GGCTGCAGATTGTGTACATCTCACAGCGTTTATCTTTTCAGGTTTGCATCGCATTAAGGAGAACAAGTTATGAATTCACCTTTTCTTGGGGAACTTCTGGGTACGATGATACTCATCCTGCTGGGTGATGGCGTCGTTGCGGCTGTTCTGCTGAACAAGTCGAAGGCACAGAACGCTGGCTGGATCGTCATCACTTCCGGATGGGCGTTCGCGGTCGTGATTGGCGTCTTCGTAGCTCAGGCTTTTGGCAGCCCAAGCGCCCACCTGAACCCTGCTGTCACCTTTGCTCAGGCCATCCTGGGTAATATCACGTGGGGTGAGGTCCCGGTGTTCCTCGCGGCCCAGTTCCTCGGAGCTTTCATTGGCGCGGTGCTGGTCTTCCTGCACTACCTGCCTCACTGGAAGGAAACCGAAGATCAGGGCCTGAAGCTGGCCGTCTTCTCGACCGGCCCGGCGATCCGCAACACCGGCACCAACATGGTATCTGAAATCATCGGTACGTTCGCGCTGGTCTTCGGCGTCACCGCTATCTTCGCGGGCGAAGTCTCTCCGGCGCTTGGCCCGTATCTTGTGGGCGTACTGGTCTGGGCTATTGGCCTTTCGCTCGGTGGCCCGACAGGCTATGCGATCAACCCGGCCCGTGACCTCGGCCCGCGTCTTGCGCATCTGGTTCTGCCGATCCCAGGCAAGGGGAACTCTGACTTCGGCTACGGCTGGATCCCGGTCGTTGGCCCGCTGGTTGGGGCGGCGATCGCTGCTGCTCTTCTGCTTGCTCTCTAACTGAGGGGGAAGGGGCCTGGCCCGAAGGCGGGGGTACAACCTGCCTCCGGGCCCTGCGGACAGCGGAGCCCCTCCCAGGCAGGTTGAGCCAGTGCATCACTGACTTATCGCGCAATCGACAAAGCCGGGGTGGGCTTCCGCACAGCAGGATAATTATAGCACAGGGCTGGAATCGCCCTGAGCCGGAAAACGGAGACAGGCCATGAAAAAACTGATCAACGCAGTGGAGAACGTCGTCAGAGAGCAACTGGAAGGGATGGCATCTGCCCATGCAGATGTCCTGAAGGTCAGCTATGAACCCACTTTCATCTACCGGGCTGATGCGCCAGTAGCGAACAAGGTTGCCCTGATATCGGGCGGTGGCAGCGGCCACGAGCCCATGCACGGCGGCTTTGTAGGCAAAGGCATGCTGGATGCCGCCTGTCCCGGTGAGGTGTTCACCTCCCCGACGCCTGACCAGATGTATGCCGCCGGGAGCGCTGTCAACAGTGGCGCTGGTGTGCTGTACATCGTCAAGAACTACACCGGTGACGTGCTCAACTTCGAGGCCGCCGCAGAGATGCTGGCGGGTGAAGGCGTACCGGTGCAGAGCATCCTGATCGATGATGACGCCGCCGTGAAGGACAGCCTGTACACTGCCGGACGGCGCGGCGTCGGTGCGACAGTGATCACTGAGAAGATCACCGGGGCGGCAGCCGAAGCAGGCTACGACCTGTTGCAGTGTGCCGATCTGTGCCGGAAAGTGAACACGAGCAGTCGCTCGATCGGCGTCGCACTGACTTCGTGCATCGTGCCCGCCGCAGGCAAGCCGACCTTTGACCTGGGTGATGGTGAGTTTGAGTTCGGTATCGGCATTCACGGTGAACCCGGGCGCAGGCGCCTGCCCATGGCCAGCGTTGACGAAATCACCGAGATGATGGCATCCGCAATCCTTGATGATGGGGTCTACACACGCACCGTCCGCGAGTGGGATCAGGCCAGGGGTGAATGGGTTGACAAAGAACTTGTGAATGCCCCGTTGAGGTCTGGCGATGGGGTAATCGCCTTTGTCAACAGCATGGGGGGAACACCCGTATCAGAACTGTACGCGATGTATCGCAAGCTCTCAGGGCTACTGGACGCTCGCGGCATCCGGATCGCACGCAATCTGATCGGGCCGTACATCACGTCACTGGAAATGCAGGGGGCCTCAATCACCCTGGTGAAGGTGGATGATGAAATCCTGAAGTTCTGGGATGCTCCCGTCCTGACTCCGGGTCTCCGCTGGGGTGTGTAGTCACCCGTCAGCTTCTTGGGAGGGGCTGGCGCACGAGCGTTGGCCCCTCCATTCTGGCTTGTATATGGAAGTGTAGGCATCAATGGTGACCAAAGAGCAAATTGTACGATGGCTGGAACGTCTGGCGTCTGTTCTCGCGGAGAACAAGGCGTACCTGACCGACCTGGATTCGGCCATCGGTGATGCAGATCATGGCACAAACATGGCCCGTGGATTCGCAAAGGTTGCTGAGAAACTGGTCTCCGTTGCAGATACCGACATCGGCAATATCCTGAAAGCAACCGGTATGACGTTGATGTCCAGTGTGGGCGGGGCCAGTGGGCCGCTGTATGGCACGTTCTTCATGAGAGGCGGGGCAGTAACGGCATCTCGTGAGGAACTGAGTGTCGAGGATCTGGGTGAAATGCTGCATGCCGGGATGCAGGGCATCCAGCAGCGCGGGCGTGCTATCGCGGAAGACAAAACGATGATTGACGCCTGGATACCGGCGCTGGCGGCTTACGATACGGCCCGGATTGCTGGCGAAGATACTGCCGCCGCACTGCGCCGGGCAGTCGCCGGCGCCGAGGCCGGCATGAAAGCTACTATCCCGCTGCAGGCACGTAAAGGCCGGGCAAGCTATCTGGGTGAGCGCAGTATCGGCCACCAGGACCCGGGCGCAACTTCAACTTATCTGATGCTCAAGGCTCTGCTTGATACGCTCGAAAGCTCGTGAAAGGCTGGCTGTACGTGACTGCTCGTGACTGGGCCCGGCTCTGGGCGCCGTATGATGCTTCGACTTATCAGGAGGCGCTGGGGTATGTGAACCCGGGTGACAGGGTACTCGATATTGGCGCAGGGGATCTTCGCTTTGCTTACCTGGTGGCACAGAAAGGCTGCACCGTGTATGCGATTGAGCAGCAGATCGGGCTACTCTGCAATAGTCGGCATACAGCTTATGCGAGCAGGATACACGTCATGGTTGGCGACGCACGCTACATGGCCTTTCCAGAAGTTGATGTGGCAATCCTGCTGATGCGGCATTGCGCAGACTTTGCCCGGTACGTCACCCGCCTGCGCCAGGCAGGTTGCGGGCAACTGGTCACGAATGCCCGCTGGCGCATGGGTGTCGAATGTATGCCGCTGGCCACAGCGATTCCCTTCAAGCCTGAGCGCAGCGGCTGGCAGGCCTGTGTGCAGTGCGGCCGTGTCCACTTTCATCCGTGCGAAGACCCCGCCAGGGCGCCTGAGAACATCGACAGCGCCTTTGTGAACGTGGAGGGGTGCCCGGACTGTATGCCTCATCTGGGGCCGGCAGCCTGCGCACCTGAGGAGTACTCTTCATGGTTGGCATTGTAATCGTCTCTCACAGCCCCTTGATCGCCGCAGGCGTGAAGCAACTGGCAAGTGAAATGGCCGGGGAACAACTTCGCATTGCGGCCGCTGGCGGGGTGGACGATCACACAATTGGCACCAGTGTCGAACGAATCCTGGAAGCGCTGCGCGAAGCGGACGGCCCGGACGGGGTGCTTATCCTGGTAGACCTTGGCAGCGCGGTACTGAGCGCACAGGCTGCCATTGAACTGCTGAATGAGCAGCAGCAGGCGCATCTGATACTGAGCAACGCCCCACTTGTTGAAGGGGCGATCGTCGCCGCCGTGGAAGCTTCGATCGGGCGGCCTCTCATGGAAGTGAACCGGGCAGCCGAACAGGTCGCCACGCTTAATAAGCTGGGGTGAGCCCGGGCAGGAAAGCACATGGTGACATGCCAGAAATCTCGATAACTATTCAGCACAAAGCAGGGCTGCATCTCCGCCCGGCGGCTATGTTTGTCCGGACCGCCTGCCGTTTCGTGACCAACATCCTGGTACGGAATGATACCCGCGGAGGTGACTACAAGAACGCCAAGAGCACCCTGTCAGTAATGCAGTTAGGGGTCAACCAGGGGCACAGCATCACCGTCCGGGCCGATGGCCCCGACGCGGAAGCAGCACTGGAGGCAATCAGGCACCTGACTGACAGCAACTTTGAGGACACGGGCGCAGATATGCCCGCATGATAAGCGTATTCATATCCACCATAACCACCAAGGAGAAACAGTCATGGCAAAATACGTCGCAGCGATCGACCAGGGCACTACCAGCACACGCTGCATGATCTTCGATCACGGTGGTAATGTGATCGCGGTTCACCAGCTTGAGCATGAGCAGATTTACCCGCAGGCCGGGTGGGTCGAGCACAATGCGTTGGAGATCTGGGCGCGAACCGAAGACGTCGTCAGGGGGGCACTGGAGAAGGCCGGAGCTACCGCCGCTGATATCGCCGCCGTCGGCATCACCAACCAGCGTGAAACGGCAGTCGTCTGGGACAAGGCGACCGGCCAGCCGGTTTATAACGCCATTGTCTGGCAGGATACCCGCACGGACAAAATCTGCGCACGCCTGGCAGAGGACGGCGGGCAGGATCGCTTCCGCGCCAAGGTCGGCCTGCCGCTGGCGACTTACTTCTCCGGCCCGAAAATCGCGTGGATCCTGGAGAACGTCGAAGGCGCGCGCGCGAAGGCCGAGAAGGGTGAAATCCTGTTCGGTAACATCGACACCTGGCTGATCTGGAAGCTGACCGGCGCGCATGTCACCGACGTGACCAACGCCAGCCGCACGATGCTGATGAACCTGGAACCGCTCGACTGGGATGACGAAATCCTCAAGATCATGGGCGTCCCGCGCGCGATGCTCCCCACAATCCGCCCCTCCAGCGACCCCAGCATCTACGGGATGACCCGTGTATCGGGCCCGTTCGGTGGCGAAATCCCCGTCTGCGGCGATCTGGGCGACCAGCAGGCAGCGATGGTCGGGCAGGCCTGCCTGAGTCCCGGTGAAGCCAAGAACACCTACGGCACAGGCTGCTTCATGCTCCTGAACACTGGCACCGAGATCGTGCAGTCGAACAACGGCCTGCTCACG
>JADZAD010000163.1 GCA_020852775.1 Anaerolineae bacterium | reverse complement strand
GCCGGGTTCAGCCTGAGCGCGCGCTCCATCTCAGCCTCGTTGTGCACTTCGACCAGCGCCGCCATCCCCTGCCCAACGATCAGGCTGTGCAGGTCGGCCATCTGCGTATCTTCCAGTGCCGCAACGATCAGCAGAGCGGCGTCCGCCCCCGCCGCGCGCCCCTCGTAGACCTGGTAGGCGTCGATCACGAAATCCTTACGCAGTACCGGTACGGATACCGCGGCGCGTACCGCGCGCAGGTAGTCGAGATGGCCCATGAAGAACTTCTCGTCCGTCAGCACTGAGATTGCCGCCGCCCCGTTGGTGGCGTAAGCTGTGCCCAGCGCCACCGGGTCGAAGTCCTCGATCAGCACTCCCTTGCTCGGTGACGCCTTCTTGACCTCCGCGATCAGCGTGACGTGCTCGCGGCGCAGCGCAGCGACCATATCCCGTGCCGGGGAGGCCTGCTCGGCCTCATGGCGGACATCGGCCAACGGACGGACGGCCCGCCGGGTGGCCAGTTCGATGGCCGTATTCGCCAGGATACGGTCGAGGATGGTGTCCGTCTGGACAAACGATCCGGTTCCGCTCATTGTGCAACTCTCTGGCTGAAGGCGAGCAGCCGGTTGAGCTTATCAAGCGCCGCGCCGCTGTTGATCGACTCCTCGGCGATACGCATGCCCTCTTCCCATGTATCCGCCCTCCCGGCGGCGATGATCGCGGCGGCAGCGTTCAGGATGACCACGTCGCGCTTGGCATCATCAATGTCTCCGCTGAGAACGCCGCGCATGATGCTGGCGTTGGCCGGGGGCTCACCGCCCAGCAGTTCATGGATGTTCGCCCCCCTGAATCCGAGCGTCTCCGGATCAAGCTCATAGGTGCGGATTTCACCGTCGCGCAGGTGGCTGACCACGTTCGGCCCGGTGGTCGTCAGTTCGTCCAGCCCACCGTAGCCGTGCACCACCATTGCCGAGAGCGTCCCCAGGCCACGCAGTACGGTAGCCATGAACGGTGCGAGGTCGCTGGCGAAAACCCCCATCAACTGGCGCTGTGCCCCTGCCGGGTTGGTTAGCGGGCCCAGCATATTGAAGATCGTGCGTACACCCAGTTCGCGCCGGGGGCCGATGGTGTGGCGCATGGCCGGGTGCAGCGCCGGAGCGAACAGGAAGCCAATACCGACTTCGTCCAGCGCCTGCCCGACCTGCTCAGGCGTCAGGTCGAGATTCAGGCCGAGTTCCTTGAGCACATCCGCGCTGCCGCACCGGCTGCTGGCGGCACGGTTGCCGTGTTTGGCGACCGGTATCCCTGCCCCTGCGGCGACAAACGCAACCGTGGTGCTGATGTTGAACGTGCCGGCCCGGTCACCGCCCGTTCCGGCGGTGTCGAGCATCAGCGCAGGGTCCGTCCGGGCCGGGATGGGCACCGCATTGGCGCGCATCGCACGGGCGCTCCCCTCGATCTCTTCCTGTGTTTCACCCTTCATCCGCAGCGCCATGAGATAAGCGCCGATCTGCGCCTGGGTGGTCTCCCCGGCCATAATCTGGTTCATGACGGCTTCGGCTTCGCTGGTCTGCAGGTGTCCGAAGCGGCTGGTCAGGTCAATTGCGCGTTGGATTTCCATGCTGAATACTCTCCTGTACGTGCTTAGAAGCGGTTTTCGATGAAGTTTCTGAGGATGATTGGGCCGTGCGTGGTAAGGATGCTCTCGG
This sequence comes from Anaerolineae bacterium, assembly GCA_020852775.1. Classification (GTDB taxonomy): domain Bacteria; phylum Chloroflexota; class Anaerolineae; order Aggregatilineales; family UBA3940; genus JADZAD01. The sequence continues at coordinate 1,839 of JADZAD010000163.1, read as the reverse complement.
GGTGGAACTGCACCCCCAGAACCGGGTGTTCGCGGTGGCGCAGCGCCATCACTTCGCCGTCATCCGCGGTGGCCGTCACCACCAGCCCGTCAGGCAGCGGCTCCTCGACGACCAGGCTGTGGTAGCGTGTCGCCTCGAACGGGTCAGGCACGTCCGAGAAGAGCGGGTCACCGGTGTGATGGATCATGCTGGTCTTGCCATGCATCAGGCGGGGTGCGCGGATGATCCTGCCACCGTAAGCCTGTCCGATACACTGGTGGCCGAGGCAGACCCCCAGCACCGGCGTCGATGGCCCCAGCTCGCGGATCGCCTCCAGCGAGACGCCGCCGTCGTCCGGATTGCCCGGGCCCGGTGAGACTACGATGTGGCTTGGAGCCATCGCCCGGATGTCGGTGAGGCTGACCTGATCGTTCCTCACGACGTGCAGGTCGGCCCCGAGTTCGCCCATCTGCTGGACGAGGTTATAGGTAAAGCTGTCGTAATTATCGATAACGAGGATCATCACGGCGTCCCTTCTAAATCAGTCCGGCTTCGGCACGGCGCACCGCGACTTCCTGCGCCATCGCCTTGTTCACACATTCCTGGTGCTCACTGGCCGGGTCACTGTCGGCGACGATGCCTGCCCCGGCCTGGATGTACACCCGGTCGCCCTGCATCACCATCGAGCGGATTGTGATGCAGGTATCCATCGAGCCGTCGAAACTGAAGTAGCCGACCGCACCGCCGTAGGCGCCGCGCCGCGTGCCCTCCAATTCTTCAATGATCTCCATCGCCCGCACCTTTGGGGCGCCGCTGAGGGTGCCCGCCGGGAAGGTGGCACGGAACACGTCGAAGGCATCCAACCCCGGCCGGGTGCGCCCGGCCACCTGGCTGACGATGTGCATCACATGCGAGTAGCGCTCGATATACATCATCCGCGGCACTTTGACACTGCCATATTCGCAAACGCGCCCAAGGTCATTGCGACCGAGGTCAACCAGCATGACGTGCTCGGCACGTTCCTTTGGGTCGGTGAGCAGTTCCTCTTCGAGCAGGCGATCCTCTGCCTCGCTCTTGCCGCGTCGCCGCGTCCCGGCGATCGGGCGGACGGTGGCTGTGCCATCCTCATAGCGTACCATCAGTTCAGGTGAGGCCCCGATCAGGCTGAAGTCGTCGCTGAAGCGCAGCAAAAACATATAGGGCGACGGGTTGAGCGCGCGCAATGCCCGGTAGATGGCAAGCGGTGGAGCGCTTGTACGCCGGGTGAAGCGCTGCGACAATACGATCTGAAAGGCGTCTCCCGCGGCGATATACTCTTTTGCCTGCCGCACGTTCTCTTCGTACTGTTCGCGGGCCATGTTTGATTGCAGCGGCCCATCGAACGGCTCCCCCGCCTGTGGGATTGGCGGAAGCGGGCGGCTGAGTGCCTCGGCAAGCTGGTCGATGCGGGCCAGCGCGTCGTCGTAGGCCGCATCCGGGTCACCCGTGTTATGAGCGTTCGCCAGCAGGATAAGCTGGTGCCTGACATGGTCAAAGATCACGAGGCTGTCCGGGAGCAGCATCGCCAAGTCGGGGATGTTGAGGTCATCGACGGCGCTCTCCGGCAGGCGTTCAAAGTGGCGCACGACGTCGTAGCCGATGTAACCCACCGCCCCGCCGACGAAGCGTGGCAGGCCGGGAAGGTGCAGCGGCTTGTAACGCGCGAACTCCTGCTTGATCGCGTGGAGTGGGTCCTGCCCTGGCATCAATTCACGGGTGACCGAGTCTCCGTTGATTACCCGCGTCATCTGCCGCCTCTTGACGGTGATGCTGCCGCGCGGGTTCACGCCGAGAAACGAGTAGCGGCTGATCTGTTCACCG
>JADZAD010000162.1 GCA_020852775.1 Anaerolineae bacterium | reverse complement strand
TCTGGCTGGCGATCCGCCTCTAGAACAGGGTGTAGATAAAGGGTGCGATCCCCGAAGCTGACGCGAAGATCAGCAGGAAGCCGAAGACCAGCAGGACAACGACCATCGGGATCAGCCACCACAGCTTGCGCGCCCAGAGGAACCGCAGGAATTCCCCGACGATCCCCAGATTGTTGGTCATGTTTTTGAAGAACTGAGCCATGCCTGTTACTCCTGAAAAGAACTACCGGGTATCCAGCCGGCGCTCCCGGCTGTGCTGCCGGCGGGTTTACTTATTTCCATTGCTGTCGAGGGCATCCTTGTACACCAGGAAGCGATCCATGACCAGCAGTTCGAGCGCACCTTTGCGGAATGTATTGAAAGCGTTCGCCGGCGTGGTGACGATCGGCTCACCACGCAGATGGTAGCTGGTGTTCAGCAGCACCGGGACGCCGGTTGCCTGCCCGAAGCGCTCGATCACGCCGTAGTAGCGTGAATTGTGTTCGCGCTTGACAGTTTGCAGGCGTCCACCGCCATTGACATGTGTCACCGCCGGGATGACATCCCACTTGTTCTCAAAGATCGGGCGCACGACGAGCATGAAGCGTGGCGTCATCTGGCCGTCATACTTGCCCATCTCAAAGAAGTCGTTGGCTTTCTCTTCCAGCGTGACAGGCGCGAATGGGCGGAATGGCTCGAGGAACTTGATCTTGACGTTAACGATGTCCTTCATTTCCTCCCGGCGCGGGTCCGCGAGGATGCTGCGGCTGCCGAGCGCGCGTGGCCCCCACTCGAAGCGGCCCTGGAACCAGCCCACCACCCCGCCGTTGATGATCGTCTCAGCGGTGCGATCAAGCATCTCATTGTCGTCTTTGGCCTCGACATATGGGATGTTGTTCTGCGTGAGGAAAGTCCGGATCTGATCCGGGGTGAATTCCTCGCCGTAGTAGGGCGTCTCCATGACATGCTTGCGCGGCTGGCCGAGCAGGACATGATAGGCAGACAGCGCCGCGCCAAGCGCGCCACCAGCGTCACCCGCCTCAGGTTGGATCCACAGTTCCTCAAACGGTGTTTCATCGAGGATACGGCCATTGGCAACGCTGTTCAGCGCGACGCCACCCGCCATGCACAGTGCCTTCGCGCCGGTGATTTCGTAGGCGTGCTGCGCCATCCTGATCAGGATATCTTCCGTCACGCGCTGGATGCTGGCCGCGATATTGGCGTAGCGTTCATTCTCACGCGTCGCGGCATCGCCGGCCCGTTCAGGGTGCGTCCTGGAAGTGAAGAATGGTATCTCCGGCTCACGCGCGGGGCCGAACAGGTTGACGAACTGGTTGTTGAACGTCCTGGTCGCTGAGTAGTGATAGGAGAAGTAGTCCATGTCGAGCTTGATGCTGCCATCATTCCCGACGTTGACGACTTTGTACACCTTGTCCATGAAGGTTGGCTCACCGAACGGAGCCATACCCATGACCTTGTACTCACCCTCGTTGACCTGGAAGCCGAGATAGGCGGTAAACGCCGAATACAACAGGCCGAGCGAATGCGGGAAGCGGGTCTCGCTGACGAGATCGATCGCGTTCGTGCCCTCGCCGTCCCAGACAGCCTTGCCGGTGCCGATGGCAGCAGTGGTCCATTCGCCAACGCCGTCAACGGTCAGGATCGCGGCCTCCTTGTACGGGGAGGCGAAGAATGCACTGGCTGCGTGCGAGAGATGGTGCTCGACGAACAGGAGCTTTCTGTCTTCGATCCCAAGCTCGTCACGCAGGTGCGTTTTGATCCACAGCTTCTCGTTGAACCACGCGATCATCGACTCGCGGAACATCGTGAGTGAGCGTGGATAGGTGCCGAGAGCGGTCAGGAGGATGCGCTCGAACTTGAGCAGCGGCTTCTCATAGAAGACCACATAGTCAACGTCCTGGGCAGTGATCCCGGCCATCTTCAGGCAGAAATCGATCGACAGGCGTGGGAAGCCGGAGTCGTGCTTGATGCGGGAGAAGCGTTCCTCCGCCGAGGCGGCGATGAGCTCGCCGTCCTTGAGGATACAGGCGGCGGCGTCATGGTAGTAGCAGGAAATACCCAGGATATACATGAGCTCTCAGTGCTCTCCTGTCATAAGGATCATGCCGGGCGCAATCCTGCCCCGGCGCAGGTATTATAGCGACCGGTGAAAACCCTGTCGATAACTGTAGACCGGGTCTGGGCCACGGCCGCCAATCAGGCGTAAAAGCGAAAGGCCACCGTCGGCAAACCGGTGGCCTGAACACCATCAACGAGGGTGCGACTCAAACACCCGGCGGCTGGGGCACCAGCCATCTGTAACCAAAGGCGGAGAGGGTGGGATTCGAACCCACGGTGAGCAGAAGCTCACAACGGTTTTCGAGACCGCCCCATTCAACCACTCTGGCACCTCTCCGTAAGGGCCCTGCTATGCCTGCCTGCGCTGGCGACGCAGCAGGCCAAAAAACTCCTGCAGGAGCATGGTGGATTCCTCGGCCAGAACACCATGCACCACTTCGACCCGATGATTCAGCCGCTCATGATGCAGCAGATCCATCACAGACCCGCCTGCTCCGGCCTTCGGGTCATCGGCACCCCATACCAGCAGGGGCAGCCGCGCCTGCACCATGGCACCCGCACACATCGCACAGGGCTCCAGCGTGCAGTACAACGTTACATCGATCAGGCGCCAGCTACCCAGCGCCTTTGCCGCTTCTCGCAGCGCGTAGATCTCGGCATGCCCAACCGGGTCATCGTCGATTTCCTTGCGATTGAAGCCGCTGCCGATGATCCGACCATCATACACAGCCACCGCTCCGACCGGCACATCCCCCAGCGCGAGGGCTTTGCGGGCTTCAGCGAGGGCCGCCTGCATCCAGATCGTGTGAGTGTCAGGTTCCATATCTGGATTGAGCCGGGATTATACCAGACCGCTTTCACGGCGGTCAATGTCTCCGCGCCGTGCCACACAACAAAAAACCCGGAGCGTATCCGGGTCTCTCAGCTCCATCGACTGGACTCGAACCAGTAACCCTCCGGTTAACAGCCGGATGCTCTGCCATTGAGCTACGATGGAAGACGACCGGAATTATATCCGTCCCTTCCCGGCGCGTCAACTTCTCCGGGGTGTTTTGCCCGGACTTCAGAACGGTAATCCGGCATGCCGCACCGCCGTGAGTGCTTCCGGCGTGCCAATTTGCGCCAGTGCTGCACCCACCTCGTAGACGACGTTCTCCGAACCCGGGTGACCTACCTCCGCGAGCAGGATGCGCGTCAGTGGCGCGACGGCCCGCAGGCTGCCGATCTCCGCAAGCGCGATCGCGGCGTAGATACGATTGAAGTCAGGCTCCTGGCGATCCGCGGCAATGCGTACCAGTTCCGGAACCGCCCGCTCCCCCAGTGCATCCAGGGCAGCGGTGTCGCCTGTCTCGACCAACTGCTCGATGTGGCGGCGCAGCGCCCGCCACTCGCGTTTCAGGCCGGGGGCGCCTGTGGCGCGATGCTGCTTCCCCAGCCGGGGGGCGTTATCACGCGGGGGCATGGCTACCGGCAGATCGCGTAAGCGTCGTCGATGTAATTGTCGTTATTGTCGATCGGCCAGAGCCGGAAGTTCTCGAAGAACACGGTTGCCCGGTCGCTGGTCGCGGTGAAAGTCATCCGTATCTTGACGTACTTATCGTAATGCCCATCCGTATAGGTAAAGGCGCGGCTGACGATCAGGTTGGAGGCGAAGGCATTGGCGCCGCCCGACGGATCAACCTTGATGAACCAGCGCGAGTTGTCGCGCCCGTCCGCCGTATCCAGCCCGTCAGATTCGATATCGCTGTCGAAGTTACTCCAGCTCTGGACATACGCGCCAACTTCGCACTGTGCTCCGGGGGTGGTGGTGAAGGTCTGGAAGACCCCGGCCTGGCAGGTGCGGAAGAAGCAGAACCACTGCTGTGCGGTGCCGCCGCTGTGGACCCGGCTCGGGATGTCACTGGGTTTGTATTCAGGCCGCCCCATTCGCAGCTCGGGTGGATTGCAGCCGAAAGTCTGGCCGGGTGGGCAGGGGCGTGGTGCCGGGCACTGACCGGCAGTGTACGGCTGGTCACAATAGAACGGTTCCCAACCCTGGAATACGTTGACTTCGCCGAAGATCACGCCGCGAACACTGCCCTCAAAGCCGGGGTTCTGCAGACGGTTGCCTGCGCCATCTGCGGTGATGTCCGACCCTTCTCCGCTGCTGCCAGCGGTACCGCCTGCGGGGACACCTCCGGGCGTCACGGTCGCCGCGGCCACACTGGTTGGTGTCCGGGTGGATTGCGTGGAGGTGGCGGCTATGGCAGCGGGAAGTGTATTCGTGGCGATAGCTGGCGGGGCAACAGGCGGCGCGAGGGACGGGAATGGCGAACTGGTGGGCCGGGGCGTGATTGTCTCACGCGGGGCGGCGGAGGGGGGTAGCGTCTCGGTCAGAAATGGTGATGGCGTTTCGCTGGGGATGGCGGTGAAGCCAGGTGTATTGGTGATGATGATGTACGTCGTCTGGGGAGATGCTGCCGCCTGTGGTTCGATAGGCTGCGGTGGTGCGGCAGGGCCACAGGCCATCGCCGCAGCGACAAGCGCCGCCAGCACAGCCAGCGGAAAGCGGAAGAGCCCTCGTGTTGGGCCCTGTGGCAGTGAACTACCCTCCATCGGATCCCCCTCCTGCTGGGTGTTACGAGGAGCTGCTGCGATCGGACATCTCCCCGTCCGGATCAGATTCCGGCGCGGCTGCCACCATATCAGCGGGTGGCAGGCCGGCGTCTGCATGCGTCTCTTCCGCAGGGCTGTCATCTGCGAGCGGCTCCACGGCAGCCGCCCCGGCAGCCTGTGCGCGGGTTTCGCGGTACTCAAACACAGATTGTTCAACCACCAGTGCCAGCATGCCAAGAACGATGGCATGATCAGCGAAGTTAGAGATGTTGGCAAACTGCGGCGTGAACTGGACGTGCACATAGTCCACGACGTGGCCGCGGCTGAGCCGGTCGATGGCGTTGCTCATCGCCCCACCGGTGATGATGCCCATCCCAATCCGGGAGAACACCGCATGGGCAGGCAGTTGGGGGTAGTAGATCACAAAAGCGATCACGGCCAGAATAGCCAGTCCCAGGAAGATATCGGACATCATCGGGAACATACCGAAGGCTGCACCCGTGTTGAAGCTGTGCGTCACGCGGATAAAGCTGCTGACAGAGGGCAGAACATGCCATGATTCGCCAGGTAACAGGCGGGTGACAACCAGCCACTTCACGACCTGGTCAAACCCCAGAACGCCGATAAACCCGGTAAGCAGGATCCACCAGCGCCGCCAGAAGACAGGCCACTGAAAAGGCGGTTCGGGTGCCGCGTCGATGCCGGGAGGGGTTTCGGTGAGGGTTTCTGTGTTCATTCAGCCACTCTGTGCAATCAGAGAAACGATGAGATAGCATAGCCTGACTATCCCTGAATTGCTACCTGAACGGGGTGCTTATGGAACTCAGTGAATACCAGCAGAAGGCGGCGCATACCGCCCAGTACCCGGGCGTAGGGAATAACTTCATCTATCCCGCGCTTGGGTTGGCCGGGGAGACGGGTGAGGTCTGCGAGAAGATCAAGAAGGTCATCCGTGACCGGGGCGGCGAGGTAGATGCGGAAACCCGCGAGGCAATCCGTAAGGAACTGGGCGATGTGCTCTGGTATGTCTCACAGCTTGCAACGGAACTCGGCCTCGACCTGGAGGAGATCGCCCGGGGGAACATCGACAAGCTGATCTCGCGGCGGGCGCGTGGAGTGCTCGGCGGCAGCGGAGATGACCGGTAGCGTGCTTCAGGAGGAGTGATAGTACAATGAGGTTGTTCGTGCCAGGATACGGAAAGGATACGCTGCATGAGTGCCCCCTCCTCTAAACTGGATTGGCTCCAGCAGGAAGCAGATACGCTCAGGTCGCAGGGGCTTTATAACACTATCCGCACAATTGATAGCCCGATGGGTGCGCACGTCACCATTGGCGGGCGCGACCTGCTCAACTTTTGTGCCAACAACTATCTCGGGCTTGCCAACCACCCCGCTCTGCGTGATGCGGCAAAACGCGCTGTCGATGAATACGGTATTGGCCCCGGCGCTGTCCGCACTATTGCGGGGACGATGTCGCTGCACGTCCAGTTGGAAGATCGACTGGCGGCCTTTAAGGGTGTTGAAGCGGTTATCACTCTGCAGAGCGGCTTCACTGCCAACCTGGCGACCATTCCTGCCCTGATGGGCGGTACGGATGACGTGATCTTCTCTGATGAACTGAACCATGCCAGCATTATCGACGGCAGCCGGTTGGCCCGCGCACAGGTGGTGCGCTACCGCCACAACGATCCCGACGACCTGCGCCGCGTGATCCGCGAAACGCCCCTCACAGGCCGGGGGATGATCATCACCGATGGCGTGTTCAGCATGGATGGTGACATCGCCCGTCTGCCGGAGATCGCCGACATTGCGGAGGAGACCGGCCTGCTGCTGATGGTCGATGACGCGCACGGTGAAGGTGTGCTGGGCCGTGGAGGGCGTGGGATTGTCGATCATTTTGGGCTGCATGGCCGGGTCGATGTCGAGATCGGCACGATGTCAAAGGCCTTCGGCGTCGTCGGCGGTATTGTCGCCGGAAAGCAGTTGATCGTTGACTGGCTGCGCCAGCGCGCCCGCCCGTTCCTGTTCTCCTCCGCGATGACTGTGCCGGATGTGGCAGCCTGCCTCGCGGCAGTTGACCTGCTGGAACGGAGTACTGAACAGGTTGACCGGCTGTGGGCCAACGCGGAGTTTCTCAGGAAGGGTATGCAGGCGCTGGGGTTCATCACCGGCGTCACACAGACGCCAATCATCCCTGTGATGCTCGGTGAGGCGCCCCTCGCGCAGCAGTTCAGCCGCCGCCTGTTTGAGGAAGGCGTCTTTGCGATGGCGATTGGTTACCCGACCGTGCCCCAGGGCAAGGCGCGCATCCGCGTGATGAACTCCGCGGCGCACACCGCAGATGACCTCGAACAGGGGCTTGAGGCGTTCGCAAAGGTTGGCCGGGAACTGGGCGTCATTCCAGCCCGGTAGGCCACTTTCACTCTTGATTCTCGTCATGTATCGCAGGAGCAGACTATGGCAACCCAGCGCCGTCTGAGCATCTTTACCCGTTCTGTGCATGGCGGCCATGCTCCGCGCGATCCGCACGCCGTTGTCCCGGCTGCTCCGCCGATCGTCCCGACGGTGGGCTATGTCCATCCCAGTATGGAGTCCTCCGATCATGCGCTGGGCAGCCCCGGAGGCGACTCAGCCCACCCGCTGGATTTCGTCTATGCACGTGGTGGCGCGCAGACACAGGTGCTGCTGGAGGATGCTATCGCCCATCTGGAGGAATCCGAAGGGGCACTGAGCTTCGCCAGCGGCATGGCGGCGATTCATGCCGCGATCCTCGCCTGTGTGCCAGCAGGTGGCGTGATCGTTGCTGCGGAGCAGCTCTACGGCGTTACGCGCTCCCTGCTCGACTGGCTGGTCGGCGCGATGGGGATGCAGGTGCACTATGTGGACGTGTTTAATCTCGATCAGGTGCAGGAAGCAGTGACCCGGCTGGCTCCTGCCGCGGTCATGTGTGAAGTTCTTACCAATCCGCTGGCCCGTGTGGTACGTGTGGATCGGGTCGCGGAGATCGCGCGCGAGGCCGGAGCACACCTGATCGTCGATAACACCTTCGCCACGCCCTTCCTGATCCATCCGCTTAGTTGCGGCGCTTCACTGGTGGTGCACAGCGCGACCAAGTTTCTGAACGGACATGGAGATGTGCTGGGCGGGGTGGTCGCTGGCCCGGCAAACCTGCTCCAGGTGGTGCGCGGACATCGCAAGCTGCTGGGCAGCAATCTTGGCCCTTTTGAGGCGTGGCTGGCGCTGCGTGGTATGCGGACGTTCGCAGTGCGTATGCGGCAGGCCTGCCTGAATGCACGTCAGGTCGCGGCATGGCTGGATGACAATGAACGGGTCGAGACACTCTTCTACCCCGGCCTGAGCTCCGATCCGCACCACGAAGATGCGCGTGACCTGTTCCGGCGGAACAACTTCGGTGCGATGCTGGCGTTCCGGCTGAGGGATGCAGGCCGGGCAGAGGTCTTTTCTTTTATCGAGCGGCTGCAGCTGATCCTGCCGGTAACCAGTCTTGGGGATGTGACGACACTGATCTCCCACCCGGCGACCGCCTCACACCGGGGCCTGACGCCTGAAGCGCGTGATGCACTCGGCGTCACGGAGAATACCGTCCGTATGTCGATCGGCATCGAGGATGCCAACGACCTGATTGCGGACCTCGAACAGGCGCTCAAACTCTGACGATGTGCCCGGTAAGCCTGTTTTTGGCCTGAGGCGTGGAATGGGTTATACACAGCGTCTCAGGCCTGTTTGATTCACGGACAGCGTTAGAAGCGCACAGATCATCATGTCATCACGTCCGGCATCCCCACGGGTGTCTCACGAGTATTTCATCTTCTTCGCCGGGGCCATCACCCTGCTAGGCTTCCTGGCTCGGGTGATTGGCCTGCATGATATCCCGCCGGGTCTGCATTACGATGAAGCCTCCGCCGGGTTATTTGTGCGTGCCGTGGCCTTTGATGGCTACCGCCCCATCTTCATCACCGCCTATACCGGGCATGAAACCCTGTGGTATTACCTCGCAGCCCCAATTATGCGGATCATGGGGAGCGGTATCTTTCCGCTGCGGCTGGCCTCTGTGTTCATCGGGACGGCGACGGTGGCCGTCACCGCGTGGATGGCGCGGCAACTGTACCCGGATGATGCCAACCGGTCGTGGCTTGCCCTGCTGACGGCGGCGATCATGGCGCTGTCGTTCTGGCACGCAATCCTCAGCCGTACCGCCTTCCGCGCCATCAGTGAGCCACTGATGCAGGGCCTCAGCATCGGGTTTCTGTGGCTGGCACTGGCCCGGCAAGGGCGTTCAAGGCGCTGGTGGCTGTGGATGATGCTGGCCGGCGTGTTCACCGGGCTGGCTGGCCATACCTATCTTGCGGCGCGCCTCTTCCCAATCCCGCTGGTGCTGGCGCTGCTCGTGTTCCTGCTCACTTCACCCGATCGTGGCAGGCGTATCCCCGGCATGATGATCTTCGGTATCAGTGCGGCAGTGGTGATCTCACCGCTGGTGTGGTTCTTCGCCCAGCACCCGGAGGCCTTCGCCACGCGTATCGATCAGGTCGCACCGCGTTCGCTGGCAGAGGCACTGACCGGCTGGTGGCAGGCGCTGGGTGTGTTCTTCGTGCGCGGTGACCCGATCATGCGTTTTAACCTGCCGCTCAGGCCAATGTACGGCTGGCTGCTGGGAATCTGCTTTGTGCTTGGACTGCTGGTGGTGATCTGGGATACCTTCACGGCGCGCGATGCTTTAGGCCGTGCGCGTGGTGCGCTGCTGCTGGCGTGGCCGCTGGCGATGCTTGCGCCGACAGCCCTGGCAACCGCGGAGAGCTTTGTGCCCAGCCATCTGCGTGCTGTTGGCCTGGCACCGGTGGTGGCGCTCTACCCTGCGCTGGGCATCGTCGGGCTGGCGCGCCTGCTGGGGACGCTGCGTCGGCAGGCTCTCCCGCGGAGGCTGGCAGGTGTGGTCACTCCGGCAGCCACGATCCTGATCGTGCTGCTGAACGGCACGTTGACACTCGACGCGATTCGGCGCTGGGGGATGGAACCACTCCTGTATTATGAGAACGACGGCCCGACCGCAGCAATGGCACTATATCTTAATCGCTCTGACCTGCCCCCGGCGACAGCCTACGCCGCGACTGAACACCTGCAGCACCCGACGCTGGCTTTCCTGAGCGACCGCGACACGAACGTGCACTCACTGGCAGGTGGGCGCACGATTGTGCTGGCACCGGAGGGCGATACGCTGATGCTCTACACGCGTAGCGCTCGCCCGCATGATGACTGGTTCCCGCTGATTCAGAACCGCCTGATCTCCGCTCCGCCCGGCCCGGACGGGACGCCGGACTTTCGCGCCTTTCTCTTTCCGTCGAACTTCTCGCTGGACCTGCGACCGATCGAGCCGGCCAACTTTGGCAACGTCATCCGGCTGGAGAGTGCCTCAATCCACCCGGTGGCGTCCGGTGGGGTAGCGAACATCGATCTGGGCTGGCGGATCACCGGGGTGGCGGATCAGCCGGACTATGCCTTTACGGCCAGCCTGTGCGATGAATGGGGCTTCTGCTGGCTGCTCGCTAACCTTGATGGAACGCTGGTGCGCGCCGTCAACCGGGATTATCCTTCACTGGCTTGGAAGCCGGGCGAGCGGCTGATCACTCGCATGGAGGTACCGCTCCCGGCGGGGCTGCCGCCTTCACACAACTACCGGATACAGGTGAACGTGTTCTCCGCCGCTGCGAACCGCACCCTGCCGGCGCTGGATGCCGCTGGCGGATTCGCCGGGACGTTCGCCGAAGTTGGCCCGGTGGTTGTCACACGGAATACCTTCCCCCGGCTGGAGACGCTGCCGATCCAGTACCGCCTGGAAGTCCCCGCCCTGCGAACGGTTAGCCTGCTGGGCTACGACCTGCCGGAAAGGCTGCTCCGGCCCGGCGAACACCTGCGGCTGGCGCTCCACTGGCTGAGTATCGGGGCGCAGCCGGACGATGCCACAGTACGCCTGCTGCTCAACGAGTCAATTGTGCTTTACGCAGGTGACCCGGTACATGGAACCTACCCTCTGACGCAGTGGGCGGTTGGCGAAGCGATCACCGACCGCTACGATGAACGCCTGCCAGTCGATCTGGAACCCGGCCAGTACAGACTCTCTGTGCAACTTGGTGATGGCACACCGGTAGTGCTCGATACGCTGACAATCGAGCCATCCAACCGGCTATTTGAAATCCCCGGTGATGTGCGGACGACCGGGATGCCGGTGGTATTCGGTGGACAGGTGGCGCTGGCGGGGTTCACCCTTCCGGTACGAGATGTCCACCCCGGAGAGAGCGTCACGGTTGGGCTGGTATGGCGATCAGAGGCTCGCAGCGAGACATCGTATACGGTGTTCGTCCACCTGATCGATGCCAGTGGCCAGATTGTGGCGCAGCTTGACCGTACCCCCGCTGTGGGCAACCAGCCTTATGATACCGATCTGTGGCTACCGGGTGAGGTTATCGTGGACGACGGGTATGTCCTGAGCCTGCCAGATGACCTCGCACCGGGCGAGTATCGCGTTCGGGTGGGCTTGTACCTGCCGGAGAACGGTCAGCGGCTCTCGGTGCCGGATACAACGGATAACGCCGTGATCCTGCCCGGGGTGATCCGGGTCAGGTAGTAACGGCGCCGCTACAGGTCTTCCGGGCCGCTTTCCGGCTGGATGGAGAGCCGCCCCTTGTCGTCTTCAACCAGCCTGCCGGTGTGTGTCACAGGGTCGTGCTGGAAGATCAGCAGGGCGTTGTGTTCAAGCGCCCAGCGCTGCCAGATGCGCTTGGTTTCCAGCGTGACCAGCGGTTCGACGTCATAGGCCGTCATCCAGGCGAGCCGGGCGAACAGCACTGCCACCGTTGAGAGGTCGGCGACGAACATGGCATACTGGCCGCCGCCCTCAAACACGATCGACATGTGAGCCCGTGTGTGGCCGGGCGTGATCACGCAGCGCATCCCCCGCACGGGTTCGTAGTCACCATCCAGCAGGCGAAGCTGTCCGGTCTGGTAGAGTGGGGCGAAGTTCTCAGAGAAGTACGTCCCGCGGGTGCGCTCGTTCGGGAAGGCGGCGTCAGCGTATTCCAGCCGCTGAGTGATGTAGCGGGCGTTCGGAAAGGTGGGCCGCGGCGATCCGTCCTCAGCAAGGTAGGTGTTTCCGCCGCAGTGATCGCCGTGCAGGTGGGTGTTGATCACCAGTGTGACATCATCTGGCATCACACCCAGCCGGGCGAGGCTCTCCAGCAGGGTGCCCTGCGGATGGCTCAATTGGAGCATTTCGGCACGTTTCGCGTTGTTCTTGTGCCCCTGCCCGGTGTCCACGACGATTGTCTGGCCTTCGGCGCGGACCAGCAGGCAGATATGATGCTGCGCGATGCCGCCCTGTGGTTCCTCGGTGTAGTGCTGCGACCACAGCGCGCGGGGCACCAGCCCGAAGATACCGCCGGGATCGGCAACAATGCGTGATTCGTTGATCAGGTGGATCTCGCTGCCACCGATGGTGATCATGGCTCGTTCCTCTCACCGGTAAAGACGGCGGGGGAACCGCCGCCCCCCGCCGTATGGCCTGATTGTCTACCGCTTATCGTACCCGGGGAGCATCCCACCGTAAATGATCTGCTGGATGGTGTCCGAGCCAACCCGGTCGGGCTTGTCGGGGTTCCGGCCCTTCCCCACGCCGATGTAATACGCGAACATCTGCAGCGGGATCCAGGCCACCAGCGGCCCAAACATCTCGCTGTGGTCGGGCACGCCGATGAACGTATCCGCATGATCCTGCCAGGCTGCGCGTTCTGCCTCCAGCCCGATGGCGATTGGCTTGCCCTTGTTCAGGCGGATGTTCTGCGCGATGGCGCGGCTGCGCTCGCCGGTATCACCGGGGCGCGAGATCATGAAAATCGGCTCGTCCGGCATGATCGTGTAACCGTGCAGGTGGCTGAACTCTTCCAGATTGGTCGAGCGGGAGAGGCTCTGGCTGGTCTCACCCATCTTGGCCGCATTGAGCATTGCGGTGCCCAGGTTGGGCCCGGAACCGATGTAGGTGTACATCGGTGCCTTGAGGTGCTGGTTAGCGAGCGCGCGCATATCGTCTTCAAGCCGCAGGGCTTCCTCGATCCGGCGCGGCACGTCCTCATAAAGCTCCTTCCGCAGCGCACTGACCTGCTCCACCGGAAGTGACCCGCTTAGTTCGGCCATGTGCAGTGCCAGCGCGTGCAGCACCGCCAGCCCGGCAGTCGTTGTCTTGGAGGGATAGGCGTTCGAGGGGCCGGCCTGTGTCTGAATCACGACGTTACAGGCCTCCGCGAGCGGGCTGGGCGCGACGTTGACCAGCGCGAAGCTCTTCGCGCCGCGGGCTGCCGCCAATTTTACGGCATCGACCACCCGGATCGAGCGCCCGGACGACGAACTCAGAATGAGCAGGGTACGTGCATTGATGACCGGGTGACGGTAGAGGATCAGTTCTGCCGCTTCGATCGGGTCAGCGGGAATACCCGCCCACATCTCGAAGGCGTAAGCCCCGGCGATGCTCATCATGTACGGGTCCCCGCACCCGGCAAGGATGATGCGGTCGATCGCGCCGGCGTAGCTCTCCGCCATCCGGCGCAGTGGGGCATCGGCCTGCTCAAGGGTGCGCCGGATAGCATCCGGCTGCTCACGAACCTCTCTGATGAAGTTATACTCCTGAGTCATCTGGCTGCTCCTTCTCTGGCGATTGGTTGGATACTGACGAAATGAGCGCCTGTGCGCTCGCGTTTCCTCTGTGAGCGGTCCTTCTAAAGGGGGGTAACCCGGAGCGTATCAGCCAGGGCCAGCACATCCTCGATCGGGGCGAGATAGTCGGTCGCGCCCATGTGCTGCACCTGGATCGACCCGGCAGCCGAACCGATTCGCACGCAATGATCAAGCGGCAGGTCGTGGGTGAGGCCGTACATGAACCCGGCTTTGAACGAATCACCCGCCCCGGTCGTATCGACCACATGCTCGACGACCGGCGGATGTACCAGGAACTCGGAGCCGTCCGTATCCACCACGTGGATCGGGTGGGTGCTGTCCGTGGTGATGACCACACCGCCACTGGCCTGCTGAACCAGTCGGTCATGGGTATAGATGTCGGCCCCGGGGAAGTGTACCCGGATGTAATCGGCGGAATTGACGGCGTAATCGACCAGCGGCAGCGACGGGTGATCCGGGTGAATGATGTCACCAATGGCGGAAACCAGCCCCATCTCCCGGACGTGCTCAAGCCCGGGGATAGCCTCATTGACGGCATGCTGACCGAAGGAAAGGAT
>JADZAD010000161.1 GCA_020852775.1 Anaerolineae bacterium | reverse complement strand
GACGGCCATCTTTGAGCTTGCCCGGTAGTTACGCCACTCGCGCGCGCCCTGCATCAGCAGGCCAATGCCATCATCCTGCGAAACATAATAGCCGCGGTTCCCCAGCACAGGGTCATTGCGCTGCACCGGCATGAACTTATCGGTCGCCTTGACCCAGCCCCGGCGCCACATGGTGCAGCCGTCTCGCGGGTCAGTAAAGGTGACGTCAGGCTCGCCATCCCAGGTCAGCGCATCGAGATACACCACACCAGAGGTCGTGTTATGGCTGTCTACCTCCAGCCCCACCTCGGCGATCGGGTGGCCCTGCGTATCTGGCACCAGCCACACCAGTTCTGCGTTCGCCCCCGGAGCCAGTTCAGCTTCTGTGCCGGGGATCACGGTCAGGCGATCATCAGCACCGTAGATGCGCACATCCAGCCGGGCAGTGACCGAAGCCGGGTTGTGCGCGTCAGCGGAGACCCACACCCGTACCGTCTGGCCTGAGTAGAGCGTCGGTGACGCGCTCAGGTCGTGGCTGGTCTGCTGTGAGGGGGTCAGGTATTCATGCGGGATGAAGGTCGGCGTGGCGGCCCGGGCAGGCTTCCCCGGCCTGACGCCACCATAACGCAGCGCCAGCGCACGGTTGCCGAGCCGGCTGTGCCCGGCGACGTTCTCCAGTGTCAGGGCCGCGTCGGTTCCCTCCACACGGAACCCCTGCAGCGCTCCGGGGAATTCGAAGTGGAAGCACACACCGTTCTTCGGCACAACTGGCTCAAGGCCGTTCATGCGGCGGTACATGTTGACGATGTGATAGCTCTCGATCACCGCGTCGGTGATTACGCGCCCGGGGTCAGCCCCCTGCATGTAGATACGGTCGCTCCACGGGGTACGCCAGTCGGCCTCCCTGTCCATGCCCGCCAGCCCGTTCTTGATCCCCAGGAAGCAGCCGACGTTGCCACCATTGCAGTCGGTATCCCAGCCGGAGGTGACGGAGATCATCAGCGATTTCTGGAAGCTGTCATCCCCATAGAGCAGGCTTAACAGGATCGCGGCGTGGTTGGGCACCATATGGCAGGTGCCGCGGTAGGCATCATAGCCATATTTCGCATCGAGCCACTCACGGCAGCGGTACCAGTCTGGTTCCTTCGCGTGCCACTCGCGCAGGTCGTGGATCACCGCCGCGATCACCGAATCTGCCGGAATGGTGCGCAGCGCACCGTCGATGCACTTATTCAGATCGGGCTCGATAAACGCGAGGGCCTCCATCGCGGCGATGATCTGCGCCCCATAGATCGCCTCACCGTCATGGCTGACGCTGGAGGCGCGGCGGGCGAGGTCGGCGGCGTATTCCGGGTCCCCGGGCGCGAGCATCGCCCAGCTGTCGATGAAAATCTGCGCCCCGATCTGCTCGGCGACGAGCTGGCCATTGGTCTCGATGGAGCCACTGGCCGGGGCCGAGATGCCGCGTTTCAGGTTCAGCCACGCAGTGTGCTCAGTAGAGATGCCGCGTCCACCCCACCAGAGCACCATCACGTCCTTGATCAGGTAGTTGAGCCAGGTCTTGCCAACCTGTTCCGGGGTGACGTCCTTGCTGAAGCCGTAATCCGGGACGGCCCGCAGAAAAGTCAGCATCCCGGAAAGGTCATCGTCGGTGGTCACGATTGGGGTACGCATCCGCTCATTGACGTAATAGTTAACCTCGCCGAGGTCGCGGATGATGCGGTCAAAACCCCACGTCTCGAAGGGGTGTCCGAGGTAGACGCCGATAGCTTTACCGAGCATCCCGGCATAGACACGCTCTGCATAATCCTGTGGTGCAGTCATTGTATGCTCTCCTCTGATGGGGCGCTCCGGGTGCAGGCACGGAGCGTTGAAACAATCGTTACGGCTGCCCGGGGACGGGGCAGATAAACAGTGAGGTGGTGGATGGCGCACGGACAGGGGTAACTACTTGCAGTGTACGACACTCTGCGGCTGACAATCAATCTGTCGAATGTCACATCCGGGCGAGTGGGGCGTATCCCGAAGGTGGAGAACGGGCTATACTTCCGCGCTATGCAGACATCAACATCTTCTTCCGCTCAACCTCATACCGGCCGCGCTCTGCTGCGAGCCGCCGGGCTGGTGATGATTGGCTTCGTACTCAGCCGGGTGCTCGGCCTGCTGCGCGACGCGATCATCGCCGGGGTCTTCGGCAACGGCATGGCGTTTGACGCCTATGTCGCTGCGTCACGCCCGCCGGAGACGATCTTTCTCGTGGTGGCGGGTGGGGCACTGGCTTCGGCCTTTATCCCGACCTTCAGCAGCGCCATCGAGCAGGGGCAGCGCGAACAGGCCTGGCGTCTGACGAATGTCGTGATCACGCTGGTGACGCTCGCTATGGCCTTGATCTGCGTGGTCTGCATCATATTCGCCCGGCAGATTGTCGCCCTGTGGGTACCCGAATTCAGCGTGGAGAAGCAGGCGCTGACCGCCCAACTGATGCGAATCATGCTGATCAGCCCGATCATCTTCGGGGCGAGCGGCCTGCTGATGGGCCTGCTCAACGCGCACCAGCGCTTCCTGCTTCCCGCGCTTGCGCCCTCGCTTTATAACGCCGGTATCATCTTCGGCGCACTGGCGCTGGCCCCCGTGATGGGCGTCAGCGGGTTGGCGTGGGGGGTGGTGATCGGCGCTGCACTGCACCTGCTAGTGCAGCTTCCCGGTGTGGCAGCCATTCGTCTGCCGTTCCGCCCGGTGCTGGACGTCTCCGACCCCGGTGTGCGTGAAGTCGTCCGGCTGATGGGCCCGCGAGTGCTCGGCCTGGCGATCGTGCAGATCAACTTCTGGGTGAATATTGGCCTGGCGTCGGGCATGGTGGAGGGCAGCGTCGGAGCACTGCAGCGTGCCTTCATGGTGCTGTTGCTGCCACAGGGCTTGATCGCACAGTCAGTGGCGACGGCGGTCTTTCCGACCTTCGCGGCGCAGGCGGCGCGGGAAGATACCGGAGCACTGCGACAGACGCTTGGCGCGGTGCTCCGGGCAGTGCTGTTCCTCTCGATCCCGGCGACGGTCGGGTTGATCCTGCTGCGCGTGCCGGTGATCCGCCTGATCTTCGAGCACGGCCAGTTCACTCCGCTCGATACACAGGCGACGGCCTGGGCGCTGCTGTTCTACGGGCTGGGGCTGGCAGCGCATGCGCTGGTTGAGATCGTGACCCGCGCCTTCTATGCGCTGCATGACACACGCACCCCGGTGCTGGTGGGCGGCGGCGCGATGCTGCTCAACATCCTGCTCAGTTTGCTGCTGATCCGGGTGATCGGGCAGCCGGGCAACCTGGCTCAGGGGTCCTTCGCCGGGCTGGCGCTGGCGAATACGCTGGCGACGACGCTGGAAGGGCTGGCGCTGCTCTGGCTGATCACGCCGCGAGTGGGTGGGCTTGAGGGCCGCAGAATGCTGAACGGTACCCTCCGGGCAGGGGCGGCCAGCGCCGTGATGGGTGTGCTGCTGTGGCTGGGGATACCGCGTTTTGAGGGCTTTGGCCCTGTCCTGAGCCCGCTCGTGGCGATTGCGGCAGGAGGAGCGGTCTTCTGGGGGGCGGCGTGGCTGCTCCGCAGCGAAGAGGCGCACCTGTTCAGCGGGATCGCGCTGCGGCGGCTGCGCCGAGGACGGAGTTAGTCCGTTACGCCCAGATCAGCGGGACGAGTATCAGCCGCCATACGGCCATGATGATGATGCCAAAGGCTACCCCGCCAATCACCTCGGCGCGGCTGTGCCCGAGAACTTCCTTAAACTCGATCTTCTCCAGCGGGTGGCCGTGCAGGAGTTCGGCGATGATCAGGTTGATCGCGCGGGCATGCTCCCCGGCGTGGCGGCGTACCCCGGCGGCGTCATAGGTGACGATCATCGCCAGCGCGATGCACAGCGCGAACAACGGAGAGTCGAAGCCCAGCTCCAGCCCCATACCGGTCGCCAGGGCGCTGACCAGCGCCGAGTGGGAACTGGGCATGCCACCCGTTGCCGCCATCAGCCGCCAGTTCCAGTGACGGGTACGCAGCCAGCCGGTGAAGGGCTTGAGAAACTGCGCGCTGACGCTGGAGAAGACCGGTACCCAGAGCAGGTCGTTGGTGAATAGCCCGGACAGTGGTGGCATGGTTCTTAGTCCTCCGGCAGAAATGACGCAGCCGGGCCTGATGCGCTGCCGGGGGCTGCGCCGACCTGCTCCAGCCGGAGCGCGGCCTCATCGAGCAGTTGATGGCAGCGCCTGATCAACGCCAGCCCACGCTCATACTGGCGCATAGACTTCTCCAGTGGGAGCTCGCCGCTCTCCAGCGCCTCCAGCACCCGGCTGAGTTCAGCCACGGCGTCTTCGTAGGTCATCGAGCTTTCGCTTGGCTGATTACTCATGGTCTGGCTCCTCTGCCTGCTCGACCGTCGCCCGCAGGCGGCCCTGCTGAAGTTGAATCCGGATCGTGTCACCAACCGTGACCATGCGCACATCCCGCAGGACGCCACCATTACTGTCAGTCACGATTGCATAGCCCCGTGCCAGCGTGGCGCGCGGACTGAGTGACTCCAGCGCCCGCGCCTGTCCCTCCAGCCGTGTACGCCGCAGGCTAAGCCCGGTGCGTGTGGCCTGCTCAAGGCGGGCCTCAAGAGAATCGATCATCTGGCGCGCACTGTCAACCCGCGCGCGTGGTGAATGGCGCAGCAGGTTGAGACGCGCCCACGCCAGTTCCTGCCG
>JADZAD010000160.1 GCA_020852775.1 Anaerolineae bacterium | reverse complement strand
TTGTCGCATTTGCGTTGAGACACTGCGGGGTCTTGAATGCACTTGACAGGCTGTGCTAGAATACTAAAGCTTGCCTATTGACGGTTCAGGCAAAATACCTGTAGGATATTTAAGAGCAACGAGGGCTTTAATCTTGGCGCGAAATGAATTCGAGCACGACGGGGTGCGTTCCGTGGCAGACTCTCTGGGCAGCGCGCGTAGTGATATGATCCATATCCTGCTCGCTCGTGCCGATGTCCAAGGCTTCATCACCTACGAAGACCTTGTCGAAGCGACCGCAGACGACTTCGATGAGACCCTGATCGACTCCCTGCTTGAGGAACTGGCTGAGCTGGGGATTTCCGTCCGCGAAGTGAGCGAGGTCGATCCGGCGCTGCCGCACGTGGCGCCGATTGACGCGGAGGATATGGATATCGTGTTAGACGGCGATCATGATCTGGAAGACGAGGTTGAAAACGTCGAGGAACTGGCGGATATCAGCGCAGTCTCGGCTGACGATCCGGTCGGCCTGTACTTCCGCCAGATGGCGCAGGAACCCCTGCTGACAGCGGCGGAGGAGATCGATCTTGCCAAGTTGATTGAAAACGGCAAGGCAGCACGTGCCGCACTGGAGGGCTCTAAAGACCTGTCTGTCAGTGAGCGGGCCCGCCATATCGCCCATATCGAGCAGGCGCAGGAAGCGCGTGAGCACCTGGGCCGGGCCAATACCCGCCTGGTTGTGAGCATCGCCAAGCGCTATATGGGGCAGGGGCTGCCCTTCCCGGACCTGATCCAGGAAGGCAATGTCGGCCTGATGCGTGCGGTTGATAAATATGATTACACGCGGGGTAACCGTTTCAGCACCTACGCAACGTGGTGGATCCGCCAGGCGATCACCCGCGCGCTGGCGCAGAAGACGCGCACGATTCGTATTCCGCTGCACATGACCGAGCGTATCCGCCAGATGTACCGTACCGCACAGGTACTGGAGCAGACGCTGGGCCGCCGCCCGACCCCGGAAGAGATCGCGGATGAGATGGACATCCCGGCGGAGAACGTCCGCAGTATGATGGATGCCAGCCAGCACGCGATTGCGCTGGAGCGCCCGGTGGGCGATGATGGTGACAGTGAGTTCGGGGACTTTATCGAGGATCAGGATACGCCTGAGCCGGCTGAGGCTGCCGCCCACCACCTGCTGCAGGAGACGATCGAAGAAGTTCTGAGTGAACTGACGCCGCGGCAGGCACATATCCTGCGCCTGCGCTTCGGCCTGGGGGGCGGGGAGCAGCATACGCTCGAGGAGATCGCCAACAAGTTTGGCCTCTCGCGGGAGCGCATTCGCCAGCTTGAGAAGGAAGCGTTACGCCGTCTGCGCCACCCGCGGCTGGCGCACAACCTGCGCGACTATCTTTCCTGATGAATTCTGCCAGTGGCGGAGGGCTGTAACCCTCCGCCACTGACCTGATGCTCCGCTTATGCAGGCGTTTGCAGATGGCGACGAGCCATTGACGCTGCGGCGGGGTGGTGTTATACTGCTTATTCGCAGGGTGAGCTCAGTTGTCCTCTTCACTCTTGTGAGATACCTTCAGAATCCACCCGATAAACCCACACTACCTGCCTGAACAACACAGGCAATTGTCCCGTAATTCCACTCAACCCTGATCCGGAATAAACGACTCGACCAACAGAGGCTCTGCGTGAATCTGTACACCCTCAGGAGCACATTCGAGAATGAGTAACCATAGTGCGGTCACACTGGGCAGCGGTGGGCCGTCAATCCAGCCCCTTGGTGTTGGTACGTGGTCGTGGGGAGACAGCTTCTTCTGGGGCTACGGCCGTGGCACGTACACAGATGTGGACATCCAGGCGGCCTTTGATGTGTGTCTCGACGCTGGTGTGGCCTTCTTTGATACGGCGGAAGTCTACGGGCTTGGCCGTTCAGAGAAGATCCTTGGTAAACTGGTACGCCACAGCGGGAAGAACCTCGTCGTGACGACCAAGTTCTTTCCCTTCCCCTGGCGTTTCACCCGCGGTTCGGTGAAGCGGACGCTTCGCTACAGCCTCAATCGTCTGGGTCTGGCGAGCATCGATCTGTACCAGGTGCACTGGCCGTTTCATCCGATCTCAATCGAGATGATGATGGACGGTATGGCGGACGTGGTTGATGCCGGGCTGGCACGGGCGGTTGGTGTCTCCAATTACAGCCCTGACCAGATGCGCCGGGCTCATGCCGCGCTGCTGAAGCGGGGCCTGCGGCTCGCCTCAAACCAGGTCGAGTACAGCCTGCTGAATCGTGGCCCTGAACGGTCAGGCCTGCTGCGAGCTTGCGCGGAACTCGGTATCACCCTGATCGCTTACAGTCCGATCGGGATGGGAATGCTCACCGGGAAGTATACGCCGGATAACCCACCGCAAGGAACCCGCTCCGCGCGTTTCAGCCGCGCTTACCTTGCCAGAATCCAGCCCCTGATCCAGACTATGCGCGCTATTGGTGAGCAGCACGGCGGGAAGACGCCCTCACAGGTCGCGCTCAACTGGCTGATCGGTAAGGGGGCGGTGCCGATCCCCGGCGCAAAGAATGCCCGCCAGGCCCAAGAGAATGCCGGAGCGCTGGGCTGGGCCATGACAGGCGATGAAATGGCGGAACTTGACCGGGCAAGCGAGGGATTGTAGCATGCCGCCGCCGGTCGATCAGAAAGCCTTACCTGAACAGGGAGTGCGATCGATCCCTGCACTGACAACCCCTTCCAATCTCATTACGCATCCCAGGATTTGATGGAAAGATGAATATCTCTGAACTTGATGCCCTCACTCTCTCCGACCTGCGCGAGATCGCCCGCCAGGCAGAGATCCCCGGCTTCAGCCGGATGAAGAAGACCGACCTGATTATCGCGATCCTGCGCCATCAGGCGGAGCAGCAGGGCCATACCCTGCGCGGTGGTATCCTTGAGATCATCGAGGACGGTATCGGTTTTCTGCGCGCGGAGCACTTCCTGCCGGGGGCGGATGACATCTACGTCAGCCAGACGCAGATCCGGCGTTTCGACCTCCGCACCGGCGACATGGTGATCGGGCAGGTGCGCCCGCCGAAGGACTCAGAGAAATATTACGGCCTGCTGCGTGTCGAGGCTGTCAACGGGCTGGACCCGGAACATGCCAAGAACCGCCCGGTCTTTGAAAGCCTGACGCCGATCTTCCCCGACCGGCGCTTCGACCTGGAGACGAGTGGGCGCATCACCTCGACGCGCATGATTAATCTGATCGCTCCGATCGGGCGCGGCCAGCGCGGCCTGATCGTCTCACCGCCCAAAGCCGGTAAGACAACCGTGATGAAGGAACTGGCGAACGCCATCAGCGAGAACTATCCGGAAGTCCACCTGATGGTGCTGCTGATCGGCGAGCGTCCGGAGGAAGTCACGGACATGGATCGCTCCGTCGAGGCTGAGGTGATTGCCTCAACTTTTGACGAGACGTGGACGAACCAGGTCCGTGTGAGCGAAATGGCGCTTGAGCGTGCCAAGCGGCTGGTCGAAGTCGGCAAGGACGTGGTGATCCTGATGGACAGCATCACCCGCCTTGCCCGTGCCTATAACCTCGTCGTCCCGCCAAGCGGACGTACCCTCTCCGGCGGCCTTGATCCGAGCGCGCTCTACCCGCCGAAGCGTTTCTTCGGTGCGGCACGTAACATCGAGGAAGGCGGCTCACTGACAATCATCGCCACCTGTCTCGTCGATACCGGCTCACGCATGGACGATGTGATCTACGAGGAGTTCAAGGGTACTGGCAACATGGAACTGCACCTGTCGCGCAAGCTTCAGGAACGCCGCCTGTTCCCGGCCTTCGATATCGAGCGTTCGAGCACGCGCCGCGAGGAACTGCTGCTCGGCCCGGATATCCTCCAGCGCGTCTGGCTGATGCGCCGGATGCTGGGGCAGATGCTGGCAACGCCGCCCAATGGCGCCGGGCTGGATATCACAAACGCGACCGAAGCGATCCTCGACCAGTTGCGCCGCACGGACTCCAACGAGGAGTTCCTGGAGATGCTGACCGAAAAATAGCGCGGTTCAGAGTTCGTTTCGCATTTCGTGGTAAACTACACTGTGTTGTGCAGCCTGCGGGCTGCACCCTTGTTGTTACATTACCGCTCGTTCGTGTATTGATTTTCCGGCTTTACAGAAGGAGTGCCCCAACCATGCGTGAAGTGACCATCGCCGCCGTGCAGATGAAGCCGGCGCTGGGCGAGATCGAAGAGAACCTGGTCCGCATGACGGACTACATCACCAGGATCGCCAGCCAGCAGAAGATAGACCTGATCGTCTTCCCGGAACTGGTAACGAGCGGCTACGAGATGGGCGTCCGTTTCACCGAGGTGGCGCAGTTGATCCCCGGCCCGACGGTGAACCTGATCTCGCAGCGCGCCCAGCAGCTTGGTGTATACGTCGCCTTCGGCATGGTCGCCAAAGAGCGCGTCGAGAGCATCCTGTACGACGCAGCGGTGCTGGTCGGCCCGGACGGTGAACTGATCGGTGAATACCGCAAGACGCACCTCAAGGGTGAGGAGCGCATGGCCTTCCGTGAGGGTTTCCGCCTGCCCGTCTTCGATACCGAATTTGGCACGGTCGGCCTGATGCTCGGCTCTGACCTCTCCTACCCGGAGGTGGCCCGCAGCCAGGTGCTTGAGGGTGCGGAAGTCCTGTGCGCGCTGGGTAGCTGGGAGCGCGGCGACATCGACGAGTGGCAGACGCTGCTCAAGGCCCGTGCCTATGAGAACGCCTGCTTTGTCGCCGGGGCCAACCGCGTCGGCGAAGACGTGACCATGACCTTCGGTGGCGAGAGCATGATCGTCGGCCCGCGGGGCAAGGTTCACGCACACCTGCCCGGTACAGAGAAAAAGAAGGAAGAGCCGAAGAAGGAAGCTGACAAAGACGCCAAGGAAGGCGATACCGCCGTCAAAGAAGAGCGTCCGCGTAAGGAGAAAGAGGAGATCGTCGAGGGCTACTGCGTGGCCCGGATCGACCTCGACGAGGTACGCAAGTTCCGTGAGCAGCGCCAGACTCTGCAGACCCGCCAGCCAACCGCGTATCGCGCACTCGTGCGGAAGTATTGATCTGGCTGCTGCGGCACTCCTGAACCATGTTATTATAGGGCGATCCGCTGGATCGCCCTTTGTATTCCGGCCACCGGATCACCGGGGTGATGGGAGACAGATGATGGACTCGATTGATCTGCGAAGCGATACGGTAAGCTGGCCCACGCCGGAGATGCGCCAGGCGATGGCGAACGCGCCAGTCGGTGACGATGTATATGGCGAAGACCCGACGATCAACCGGTTGCAGGATTTGGCCGCGGAGCGCCTCGGTAAGGAGGCGGCGCTGTTCGTCAGCAGCGGCACGCAGGGGAACATCCTCGCGGTACTGACGCACTGCACCCGCGGCAGCGAAGTAATCATCGGCAGGGAGGCGCATGTCTTCCGCCGGGAGGTCGGTGGGGCGGCGGCGCTGGGCGGCATTCAGTTGAACACTGTCCCGGTGCAGCACGATGGTACGCTCGGCCTCGCGGACCTCGAGCACGAGATCCGGGATACTCATGACGTACACAACCCGCTGACACGCCTTGTCTGCCTGGAAAACACGCAGGGATCGTGCGCGGGTGCACCACTGAGCGCCGGCTATACCCGCTCTGTGCGTGCACTCTGCGACCGCTACGGCCTCGCCCTGCATATCGACGGGGCGCGGCTGTTCAACGCCGCCGCCGCGCTGAACGTCTCTGCGGCGGAGCTGGTGGCCCCGGCAGACAGCATCTCTATCTGCCTCTCCAAGGGGCTTTGCGCTCCCGTAGGGTCGCTGCTGGTTGGCTCCAGGGAGTTCATTGCGCGGGCACGGCGCAACCGGAAGATGCTGGGCGGCGGCATGCGTCAAGCGGGCATCCTGGCCGCTGCCGGGCTTATTGCTCTCGAGAAGATGACGCTGCGCCTTGCTGACGACCATGCCACCGCCCGGCAGCTCGCCGAGGGTATCCGCCAGATGTCCGGCCTGCGCCTGTCGTATGAGCCGGTGCTGACGAACATGGTCTTCTTTGAACTGGACGAGAGCGTCGCCCTGAACGCGACGCAGTTCGCGGAAGCGCTGGCCCGGGATTACAACGTGCGGATCGGCCCGGCGGGGGCCCGCTCGTTCCGTGCCGTTACGCATTACTGGATTACGCCGGAGGCAATTGAGACGGCGCTCACAGGGATGCGCCACATCCTTGAATCGACGCGCCAGCCTGCATAAGCGATGTTTACCCTCGGCCCGAAGCATGAGCGTGGTAGTGCGCGTGACGAGCCCACGCGCTATGACATCCATCCTGGTGGCCCACTGCCTTACGGCGGTGGAACCGTTACCTTTGTCGAGCGGATGCCGTCTCCGGTGGCGCTGTTCAAACGGGACGCAGGCCATCCACCCATCAATCCCGGCATGCCGGTGATGTGGCACGCGCCGCTCCAGCTTCTGGAAGGTTACCGGGTCATCGCGCCGATCCCGCGCCATGAACCGGTGGATGACGGTATCCGTATTGCGGCCGGTGCAGCCTCACCAACCCATCCGAAAGGGCCGATCCGCTCACCGTTTCGCCCCTCTCCTCCGGCTGCACCCGTACCTGCGGCGACCATGCCAGCTCCTGCCCTTCCGGCGGTGGCCCCCGCATCTGTGTCGCCACAGTCTTTGCTTGAGCGTCTCGATCCGGTCTTCCCGCTGGCGCTCTACCTCGCGTTCTCTGTTGGGACGGCACTGTTTCTCGATGTGGAGAGCCGCTATACGGTGCTGTGGGCGGTGATGGCGGTGATGGGGGCGCTGCTGGCACTGGTGGAAACGGATCAGCCCCTTGAGCGCATCACGCTCTCCGAGCTGGCGATGGGGGCGGGTTTCGGCTTCATGATTGGGCTGATCCTGTTCGTGATGGTCGCACCGGTTCTGGCGGACATTACACGGATCGTCTTCCCCGGGATGAGCGTCCCGGCGATCGTGATGGGGCTGCTCTTCGCCGCGCCGATCGGCGAGACGCTGTTCTTCCGCGAGGTCGTGCAGCAGCGACGGGGCTTCATGGCCTCGGTGCTGGCGGCAGGGACGTCGCTGCTGCTGCTCTATGCACCTGCGGCCTTCTCCTCCCTTCCGGTGCTGCTTGCGGTCGGAGGGTTCTATACTGTGATGGCCGGGGTTTACAGCTTTATTCGTGACCAGTACGGGGTGGCGGCGGCCTTCGTGTGCCAGGTGATGATTAACATGATGCTGATTGTGATGCCTGTGCTGCTGATCGCTCCACCTGAGCGCCTGCCCTGATCCACCTTCAGTATCGGAGTGATCTGGTATTATAATGGATAATGTGTGCCCCACCTGAGCCAGGCACCATCTGTAAACGGATAGCAGTGTGGCTCGAAGCCCTCGCCTCGCTGCTGCCCCTGCTGTGATCAACCCTCACCGGAAAGAGGACCGCACTATGGCATCAGCGTTTGAACGCAACCCCGGCATCCCGCTCGACATGGGCTGGGTCTCCAGCGTGCGCGTGAACAAGAGCGCGACCGAACGGCGTGCGGCGACCAACTCGGGCCGGCGTTCGGTCAAGAAGGACTGGCAGGCGGCCTGGCTGCTCAAGGCGATCACCTGCATCGATCTGACGACGCTTTCCGGGGATGACACGCCCGGCAATGTCCACCGCCTGTGCATGAAGGCGCGCCAGCCTGTCCGCAGCGATATCCTGCAGGCGCTGGGTGTCGCGGATAAGAAGATCACGGTCGGGGCGGTGTGCGTGTATCACGCCCGTGTGAAGGACGCGGTTGAAGCCCTGCGCGGCACTGACATCCCCGTAGCGGCGGTTTCCACCGGCTTCCCCGCCGGGCAGAGCCCCTACCGCCAGCGCATCGCGGAGATTGGCGAATCGGTCGCGGACGGGGCGCGGGAGATCGACATCGTAATCTCGCGTGAGCACGTCCTGCGCGGGAACTGGCAGGCACTTTACGACGAGGTCAGGGAGATGCGTGCCGCCTGCGGTGAAGCGCACATGAAGACAATCCTGGCGACAGGCGAGCTCGCCACACTGACCAACGTCTACCGCGCCAGCCTGGTAGCAATGATGGCCGGGGCGGATTTCATCAAGACCTCGACCGGCAAAGAGAGCGTCAACGCGACTCTGGAAGTCGGCTTCGTGATGGCCCGCGCGGCACGGGATTACCTTGAGCGGACCGGTTACCGGATCGGCTTCAAGCCGGCGGGCGGCATCCGCAGTGCCAAGCAGGCGCTGGCCTGGCTGGCGCTGATGAAGGACGAACTGGGCAACGAATGGCTCAGCCCGGCGCTGTTCCGCTACGGCGCGAGCGGGCTGCTGACGGACATCGAACGCCAGCTATCGCACTTCGTCACCGGGCGTTACGCCGCGCAGCACCACATGCCCATGGGCTGACCGGCTTCCGGAAACCCCAATCCACAGCCCATTTCCCGGTCATCAGGAGTACACCATGTCGAAAGTCGCAGAGGTCTTTGAAACTATGGAATACGGCCCGGCCCCGGAATCGCCCTCGGCGGCGCTGGCATGGCTGGATGATCACAAGCG
>JADZAD010000159.1 GCA_020852775.1 Anaerolineae bacterium | reverse complement strand
TGCGTCTGAGCACCCAGCCGTACCGTCAGGGTGGGCGCCGTCCGATGAGCGAAGTGGTGCGGTCGATGCGCGAGCACCTGTGGACGCCACCACCGGGCGCGAAGCCATCGCTTGATCTGCTGCATGAGGATCGGGAGCGATGACCGACCATTATGTCATCGACCCCAGTGCGTTGATCAAAGGGTTTGTCAGAGAGACCTGGTCAGAGAACGTCCTGGAGCTGCTCAGTCGGGTGCCGGATAGAGTTGAACTGCATGCACCGGAATTCTGCCTGGTCGAGTGTACCAACATCCTCTGGAAGTATGTGGGCCGGCAGGAGATGTCGGTTGAATCCGCGGCTCAAGCGGTGATGAACCTGACGGATCTGACGCTGAACCTCCATCCGGCTTCTCCGTACCTGGCTGAAGCGTTGAAGGTGGGATTGGACAGGCGATTGGCAGTTTACGATTCTCTCTACCTGACTCTGGCAGAGCAGCTGCGAATGCCCCTGATCACGGCGGACGGCCCGCAGGAACGAAGCGCCCGTGACCTGCGAATCGAGATCGTGCCGCTTACCGAGATCGTACCGACCAGTTAACACGCCTCCGCGCTCGACGGTATTCTCCGTCGTTGCGATGGCAGCCTCTACGCTCTACCGGTTCTCATTGACCCAGCCGTGCTCAGGTTGCCAGGTTGGAGTGAACGCCACGTGATCCGTCAGCGCTCTCAAGGGTGGAGAGACGAAAGCCTGTATGCGCTGAAGCACCTCCGTCAGCTCCGGCAGCGGCTTCTCCAGCATCATCCGGTGGCTGGAGGTCTGCCAACCCACCGCATTCCGAGCAGCAAACAGGGTGATGAAGGTATCGGACAAGCCCGTGGGCGGCAGCGCGGTCTGGCGACGGGCAAAGGTACGTGCCAGTGCCTCGGCGATGACTGGCCCTTCAAACGAGTGCCGTCCGATCAGATACCAGATGTCGTAGAAGTCCTTCAGACGGCTGTTCACCACATCGAGCTTCACGATGGCCTGGAACTTCTCAGCGAGGATTGCCTCTGGTGGATAGACTCGCAGTAATGGCGCCGGTAGGTCAAGCAGGGCCGGATAGAGCACGGAGCGCGCCTCAGGCGTGACGGCATCCCCGAAACCGATGTCCATCTGCAGCGGGATCCGAGCCTGGCCCAGATGGGCCGTCAGCTTGACCCGAATGCCGCCGTAAACGTTCTGCTCACGGATGACGTCCGCGGTGACCGTACCGGCATCGAATGTCAGTCCATCCTCCACCACGCTGACCTGGCAGATGGTGGACATGATCGCGACCAGGTTCGGCACACTGGCTTCGGTATGGCCGAGAAAGTCGATGTCGCGGGTAGCGCGTGGGTAGCGGGCCTCGAGGGTCAGGAAGGCCAATCCGCCTTTGAGGATGAAGGTATCCCGATAAACAGACTGGCTCAGACGGTACAGAAAGCGCTCAATCGTGTAGTGCACCAGCACGTACTCGAACGGTTGGCCCAGACTTTGCGCCTGATTCTTCAGCCGTTGAAACACGGATGCCGAGAGGTTGCGGCTCTCGCTCACAGCAGCGCCTCCAGGTAGGGGGTGATACGGGCACTGACCCGATTCAGACGGGCGTAGCGCATCAGCTTCGCCAGGTCCCAGCCTGTGCTGGGCCGCTCGAGATAGGCCTTGAGCGCGTCGAGCGCCACGTCTTCACCGACCTTTGTGCGGAACTTGAAGCCGTCACAGAGGGTCTTCTCGGCGTCGTACAGCCGGACCGCGACGCCGTCAAGCATGACGGTCTCCATGCCGGCGGCATACGCTGTCGGATTGAGCCAGACGACCTCCAGCGGGATATCGGTTGAGCGCGGCCGCTTCGTGCCCTGAGGCAGTGCCAGATACACCGCCCGTGGGATCTGCGTGGTCAGGCCGTGATAGCTGAGTGCCGAGAGCAGGGCGATAACCGCGCGCGGATAGCGCAGCGCCACACTGACGAAGTCCGGATGGGCAGGCACGGGGCCGTCCGCCAGGCGGAAGAGCCCGCGGGCCACCTCGACGATGATCCCGCGGTCCCGCATCCGGTAGAAGGTCGCGGGGGCAATGCCGAGGGCCAGCGCCTGTGAGGTGCGCAGCAGCGGGTATTGGGTGAACAGTGAGCGGGCTTCCTGAAGCGTGGCCATCACAAAGGCTCTTATAGAAAGTACTATAGTTACGTATGAAGTAAAGTATATCTTATAACGCACCGCTGGCCCACTGGATGGACGGCTGCTGTTCGTATGACTCACCAGGGGGAAGGGTTCAAGGATGGTGGTGGTCCTACGCTGCCGCTCAGGGGAGTTCCCGCAGAAGGAGGTCGATACGGCGCCTCAGCGGTGGGATCTCCTCACGGAGAATGTACCACAACAGGGCATAGTCGAGGCTGAAATAGCCGTGGACGATGATGTTGCGCGTGCCGGTGATCTCGTTCCACGGCACATCCGGTGCCAGCTGGCGGACAGAGTCGGGGATATGGCGCGCGGCCTCGCCGATGATCATGAGCTGGTGGAGCAGGGCGTTCAGACGCATCCGGTCCGCGAGGAAGTCCTCATAGGTGAGGCCTTCGATCTGCTCCGCGATAAAGCGTGCCGCTTCGATGATGTCGTCCAGGTAGAGCTTATACGCCCTCGGCATAGAGGACCTCATCCATGATCTGCTGGCGCAGTTCCTCGCGGACCGAGTTCTCCAGTACGAGGTCCACCGGCCGTCCGAATACCTCTTCCAGGTAGAGCAGGACGCGCATGTAGCCGGTGAAGAACGAGAGCGTGCGCAGCCGCACGAGCAGGTCGATGTCGCTCCCCTGGTCAGCCTCGCCGCGCCGGAAGGAACCGAACAGCCCGATGCGCTCGACGCCCAACTCGTGTAAGGCCTCACGGTGCTGCTCAAGCGTGGCCAGGATCTGCTCCGCCGTCAGCAGGGGCGGGGGATTGGTCAGGTAGTCGGCCAGACGGCGGCGGTCATCGGCATCGAGCCGGAGCGCCTGGCGGTAGACCTCAGCAAGTGATGAACTCATCACACGGCACAGCCTCCTTACGGTTATTATACAGCAAGGGGGAGTGCCCCGGTGCCGTCCTGCTGGAGGGAGGCGGTGGTGGTTATAGAAAGACCGTTAGTGATGACCGAAGTAGAGTATTTTCTATACCACCCTAACGGCTGAGAACGGGGTTACGCGTCGTCAGAGAGGTCGAAGGTGAACATCACCGCCGGGGCAGGGGCACCGCCGAGCGCGGGGTAAAACACCTGAGCCGGCGCGTCATCGCCTTCAGCCAGCACCCACGCGGCCTCACCGCCCAGCCGCCGTCCTTCCACCAACAGAGCCTGCATCAATCGCCGTCCGAGCCCCTGGCGCTGATCCCCAGTTCTTCCTGCCGATGAGTGTGTTCATCCCATTTCTGGCGGTGTGGGAGATGGTGCTCCATCACGGGGCGGTCTGGGTGTCGTTCCCATTCGTGCTGACGCAGCAGTACATGATCAAGAATATGGTGCTGCTGAGCGCGGCACTGGTGATCGGGGCGACGGTGCGCGGAGGACGGCTGACGCGAAGCGAGACGAGAGGCCGCAGGAGATCAAAGCGGTCTCGTCTCGACTTCACGTGCAACCCCCTGGCCATCCCGTGCGTGAGAAGGCTGATGACGACTCCACGATACCCCTGAGTCTAGCACGGGATCGACCCGGGGGCAGGGGTGTGAACCGAAAAAGAC
>JADZAD010000158.1 GCA_020852775.1 Anaerolineae bacterium | reverse complement strand
GCGAGGCAGTCCGCCAGTTCGTCCTGAATGCTGCTCCGGAAGGTGGTAACTGCCTGCCGGGTTGCCTCACGGATGTCCACCCCACCGCTGGCCAGCGTAGACTGGCGCATCCGGACTTCCTTGAGCACGCGGGCCAGTTCCCCGATCTCTTCACTGAGCAGGATGAAGTTGAAGAAGATGTCCGGGTCAAAGCCCTTTTCTGCATCGAGCGACAGGTGAAACTCCTGAAAGTCGGACAGGCGCTGTGGGCCGGACTGGATCGCGTTGAGAATCGTCTCCGGCGTGCGCTGGTCAGGCTGGTCTCCGTAATCCGGCAGCAGGCGCGCCTGGTAGGTGCCGTACTCCAATTGGCTCTTGATGCGCTCCAGCACCAGTGCGCGATCGTCGGCATTCTGGACGATGTTCAGGTTGTTCGTGTCGATGACCAGCACCGGGGCCTCGGTGTAGCGGGTGACAAAGTCCTCATATGCGACACGGAGCTGGTCGATGTAGTTCGGATCCATGTTGCGCTCATAGGGGCGGTCACGCTGGGCGATCCGCCCGAGCAGGACATCCAGATCGGCTCGCAGAAAGACCAGCAGATCGGGACGGCGGGCTTGCTCACCGAGGGCGGAATACACCCGCTCGTACATCATCAGTTCGTCACCACGCAGGTTGAGATGTGCGAACAGGCTGTCTTTGGCGAAAGTGTAGTCCGCTACGACCGGGCCCTTGCGGATCGCAGTGGGGAGGGTCGCGGATTGCTGCCGGTAGCGGCTCAACAGGAAGAATATCTGCGTCTGGAAGCCATAGCGATCCCGGTCACCGTAAAAATTCGAGAGGAACGGATTCTCCTCAAAAACCTCCAGCAGCAGGTCGGCGTTCAACTCGGTTTGCAGGTAGCGGGCAAGCGTCGTCTTGCCCACACCGATAACCCCTTCGATGGCAATGTACGGGTTGCGAGCCATAAGCGCTTATTCCATTTGTGTGGGTTTGACTACGTTGAAATGCGGGGACCATTCCGGCTGGCTGGCAGGCCGCTGCCGGCGCTTGATGGTCACTACGATCAGCATACCCGCCTCCGTAAAGTCGCGCAACCCGTTGCGTTGGAGGGCTCGGCTTCCGGGGGTTTGCGTCTGGCAGGATTCTGGTTAGAAAGCGGAATCCGCGGCACAGGCCGGGGCGGCCTACCAGCGGTTATGAAAATTGACGAACTGGCCCGCCGCACCGTAGATCGTGCAGGCTGCCGGGCCCCCGGGGATGGAGTTGAAGTAGAAGTACCCGGAACATGATCCGCGCGCGCCGGTGCGATAGGACTCTACTACAGGGAGCATATCGGTAGCGGTATCGGTGCGGATGGTGACATTGAACTGGCCGGGGCTTCGCAGGGTGCTCATGACATCCGTCACGCCGAAGCCGCTTGGATACGCATAGCGCGCGCGTACTGTCGAAATCACGGAGAGACAGGCATCTGCCCGTGCATACCCCATGCCGCCAACCTCGCCGGTACACAGCCACGACAGCGCGTTCATTTCCTCCGGCGTCCAGTTGATGATCTCGGTTGCAGGTACGGTGGCGGGTGGAGTATTGACGGAGGCAGGTGCGGCAGATGGCGTGGGTACGGTTTCTGTCACGGTCGGGCCGGGTGTCGGGCTAGGCTGTGGTGGCGTGGGCGTGTAGGTATAGAGCGGCGTAGCCGTCACGACGAAGCGCTCCACTGGCCGGGTAGGTGAGAGCGTCACCGGGGCCTTGCGCAGAGCCTCTGATAATTCGGCAGGAGATACCCCGCTGAGGCGTACCCTTTCCTCTGCATCTGCTCCCCGGATCAGCGCAATACCGCCTGCAAGCAGGAGCAACCCTGCGCCTGCGATCAGGAAAACCACGCCGAACACGCGGCGCCGGGATGAATCTGGCGTCTGACCAGGAACTGGCTGAGTATCTCCCATAAGCTCTCGCCCGGATGATAGCAATCCCTCCGCCGGGTAGCAACCTCGCTCATCTGGCCCGCGCAAGCCGGGCGATGTTGCCGTATTCGTCTGCAGAACCGCTTGATGCTAAGATGATAGTGCCAGCATGTAACATGGAACCAAGCCCTGCCTGTTCAGGGCATCCCGCAGCCGGTGTGACAGGAGAGGACGGATGAGAGCTTCACGTGCACCTGGGCCTGAGATCTGGCGTGCTGTGGTGGAGGTCTTTCGCCAGGGAGTCGTCCTGTTTGACGACAACGGCGTCGTGGTGTTTGCCAACGAGGCCGCTAACGACCTGCTGGGCTACAGTTCTCGTGACATTCTCGATCTCGATACCGACGACTTCGCCGCGCTCTGCTATCCGGATCGTATGGATGGTGCGCGCTTTGTCGCGGCGCTGGGGAAGATCAGCCATGCCGATTGCCCACCGCTGGAGACTGAAACCTACCAGATCGTCACGGCTGGCAAACGCTTGCAGGTGCGTCTGGCTGAATTCCGGCAGGTGGAGTACCCGGTATTCGCCCTGATCATGGAGGAGGCACTGGGCTGGCGGGCTGATCTGATTGCGGAGACTGTCCTGGGCGAGGAATTACACAGCCCGCTCGTCTTCGCGGCCAGCTACAGTGAGATGATGATCGACCGGATGAGCCAGCCAGATGCCGATCCCTTCGAGGTCCAGGACTTCGCCCGAATTATTCGTGATGGCGTACTGCAGGCGATGGCAAGCTGGCAGACGCTGAGACGGCTGTACGTCACCAGCCCATCCTCTTCGGGCGCGGCCTGGGAGCTGACAGCGGTTTCGTTACAGGACGCGACACAGACCGCGATCAAGGAACTGGGTGACTGGGCGGTACGCAGCCTGCCAACCTTTGAGCTGTACGCCGCAGGAGACCTGCCCCGTGTGCGTGCCTCCGCGCCACATCTGCATACAGCGATCGTGGCTCTGCTTGATGCTCTCTGTCACGGCCTCACCCCACAGGACCGGCTTTCGATCGTCGTGCGAGCCCGGCATCAGCATGTCGAAGCAGCATTCTGGTGTGACACCACCCGGCACCCGCAGCGCAATGATTTCTTCGACGCGCTGCCTGCCGCCATCACCGAACAGGTGATTAACCAGCTTGGCGGACGCATCTGGCTGGGGAAGTCTCGCAGTGGCGCGAGTGCTTTCTGCTTCCGGCTGCCGGTCTGGGAACAACCTGATCTGAAATAGAACCTGCGTTCTGTTGCTCTGCTCCGGTAGTGTGCCTACACTATGTGCATGAAGACGGGTGCACAGCCCGGACGCCTGCCGCATGAAGGGTGAACCGTATGACCGACTCCGCAGACGGGGACTTTCTGCCCAACTTCCGGGACCCTGACGAAGATGACGCAGCGGAAGAGCCCCAGGCCAGCCTGAGCAGCGAACCACCTCCGCCGTCAGGCACGGACAACGTGTCGGGAGCGGCAGATGAGCACGCGCATCTGCCGGTTGAGGAAGCCCCTCACGCGGGTGACCATGTAGTGCGGGTGTTTTTTCCGGACAGCCTCGAACAACCTGCCGGAGAAGATACGGACGAATTTGTCCCGGTCAAAATCTCTCCGCGTGATCCGACGCCCCTGCCTGACCGGACAACCACATATGGTGAACTTCCGCTCTCTCCGGCCTCGCCGCAGGATGCCACTCGTGAAACCGTTATGCCTCCCCTTGAGCTGCTGCCAGACGAAACGCCAACCGTCGTCCATCTGATGGAGATCCCGGTCGTGGAGCCGTCTGCTTCAGCGCAGGCCCGCCGTGCCCCTTACGGTTGTGTGCTGGCGCTGGGTGTATTGCTGGTGCTGGCTGCACTGGCCGGGACTGGCACAGTGCTGCTGAATCCCGGCCTGATTATGGGGAGCGTCAGCGGCACGCCATCAGCGCCATCTCTGCTGGCCGCCCCACCCAGTGCGACGCCTGCCCTTGTTGTGACGCAGTACATCACCGCGACCCCGGCTCCGCACGGCATTCTGCTCACCCCGACGGAGCTTCCCCCGCGCACGGAGATTCCGCTGATACAACCGACGCCAGCCCCATGACGTTCTGACGACGTATGCCTGCCAGACCTGTCAAGACGCTGGCTATGCTCGTGCTGGAAGGGCATGGTGTGCCCTATACCCGTGCAGAATACCCGGATACGCTGCGGGATGCAGAAGCGGTTGCCGATTATCTTGAAGTACCGCCGGAAACCGTCTATAAGACGCTGGTTGTTGAAGTCGCTGAACCCGGGCACAGGCCACTGCTGGTGCTGGTGGCGGCGAACGCCGTGCTGGACTTGAAGAAGGTCGCAGCGGTGCGTGGCGTGAAGAAGGCAGCGATGGCTCGCCACGCTGATGCTGAACGCCTGACAGGGCTGCAGGTCGGCGGGATCTCGGCGCTTGCCCTGCTTAATCGCGGATTTGCAATCTATATCGACGAATGGGCCACGCTGCACGATACAATCCTGATCAGCGCGGGCCAGCGCGGCCTGAACCTGCGCCTGGCGGTGGATGACCTGATCCGTGTCACCGGGGCACATGTGGCTGATGTCAGCACAGACTAAAACACTCTCGAGAGACGTAACGCTCCGGCTACCGGGCTTGACAGGTTGGCCGGGCTGTCTGCTGAGAGCCGTGCTTATCGCTCTTGTGGCAGCCCTCAGTGGTTTCGCGGGCCTGATTGCGGCGATCCAGATCACCTCCGGGATGGACGAGACACGTCCAGCGGACGCCGTATTGCTGCTGGGTGCCGGGGTAACCGCACAGGGCAAGGCCTCCCCTGCGCTGCTGGCCCGGATCAACCATGCTGCATGGTTGTACCACAGTGGCCTTGCGCCGATCATCGCCGTAACCGGAGGGGCAGTGGTCGGGCCGGTGCCGGAGGCCGAGGTTGCGCGCGATCTGTTGCTGGCCCGGGGCGTACCCACTGAGGCGATCCTGTATGAGAGCACTTCACGTTCAACCGCCGAGAATGTGGCATATATCGCCCCCCTGCTGGCGGAACATGAGGTTGAAAGCGTCCTGCTGGTCACCTCTCCGTTTCACCTGTGGCGTGCCCGTGCCATTACCGAAGCCGCCGGGCTGACGGTCCTCCTCTCGCCCGCGCCGGATGATCCCGCGGAAACACGCCCGTGGATGCGGGCATGGTATGTCCTCCGTG
>JADZAD010000157.1 GCA_020852775.1 Anaerolineae bacterium | reverse complement strand
GCTGCTCCGCCAGCCAGCGGATCTCGAAGCGGTTATCCGGATATACGCTCAACATACCGCCGTGACCGTCGAAGCTGAAGCCGTGGCGTTCACCGTCTATGATGAGCAAACCGAGCGTGGTATTGTCAGGCAGGAAGAATCCGCCGTTGACGATCAGGTTCGCCTCCGGCAGCCGGTCGCGCCACTCTCTGAGGGTGGATGGGTTTGCCGGATCGTAATGCAGCCGCAGGTCGTAACGGGCCGGGTCAACGCGGATCAGCAGCGCCTCGACATCGCCCACCGCGGTGGGGATCCCCGCCGTGCGCGCATCCAGCCCCGGCTCGGTCTGCAGCCAGCCATCACCCAGCGGGATATGCGTGGGCGGTTCAGCGGGCAGGGCGGGGGCCGGGCTGAGGGGGAAGGCGGCATCGCCCATTTCCGGCAGCGGGAGCGGGGTGCGAGTCGGGCGTGGCGCGGGCGTCGCGGCAGCAGGCAGGTTGCAGGCGATGATCCCGCTGGCAAGCATCAGCACTACGCCCATCAGCCTGCTACACGAAGCCCTTTTGACTGTCATGGGGCTACGCGGGCTTCACCCCGCCGAACATCGCCAGTTCAAACAGCCTGATGAAACAGTCCACGTCCTGAAAGCCGATCTCGCACAGCCAGCCGCACTGTACATCGACGGGTGCGAGGATATTTGCTGCCTTATCGTCCCGATTGTAGAACTCCCGCGCGACCTCATCTCGGCTCTTGCCGGTGGTTTCCGCGTGATAGCGGGCCAGCGAGTCGATGAAATGTTCGTCAAACACCCGGCTGATCCACGGGGCAGCGGAGGCACAGTGTTCGAGGTTCAGAAACAGGCCTCCCGGCACGAGAAGTTCATAGACTTCGCGGTATATCTCCTGCTTGCGCGCATCCGGCTGGTGATGGATCGAGAAGCCGGAGACGATCACACCATAAGGAGCATACGGGCGCACAGCTTCGAGCCAGCCGGGCTGGCCGTAGTCCTCCACGAGATAAGTAACCTTCGCCACGCTGTCAGGCATGCGTACCTGTGCCGCTTCGATCATCACTTTGGAGAAGTCCAGCAGCACAAGGTGCGCTTCCGGGTAAGCCGCGCCCACCGTCCGCGCCAGGATGCCATCACCGCAGCCAATGTCCAGCACCGTGCCGGGGCGCGCATGGCGCGCACGGATCAGTCGCAGCATCACGTCAAGGTGTTCCGCTGCCAGCGGGATCGCCCCGCGTACCCCGTTCAGATAGAGGGCCGCCAGGCCCTCATCCTGCCAGACGCTGTCATCCGGTCGCTCGCTCATCGCTCGTCCTTCTCCTCCTCACCCCGCCGCGCGCGCTTGCGCGCCAGCAGGCTCGATGCCGTCACGCTGCCGCCGGTGGGGGCCGCAGATGGCCTGCTCTTCGTGAAGATCTCCGGGTTGGGCGCCGCCGGGGTTGTGGGCGGTTCAGGCATGGAACCTGCCGGCCCTGCCCCCGGTACGCGGCGCTGATCCACTGCCTGTCCGGCACGCTCCTTGGCAGCGAAGAGCGTCCCCACGCGTGAGGTTCGCGGCTGTGCCGCGGCAGCCGCCGCCTTCGGGAAGGCGATGGTACGCAGCCGGGCAAGATCCGACGGGGTGATGATCAGCCGCCGTACCGCGATGTCGAAGGGCAGCAGGATCACGGCAAACAGCAGCAGGAACGGCCACACAGGCTGGAAGGCCGCTTCGACGCGCAGGTTGTGAGTAAAGATCGCGCCGGGGTCGTCGATGACCGATCCGCCTGTCAGCCCGGCGATGAAGGCGAGGTACTCCGGGTTGCCCTCGAAAGAACGATACTCCGGGGAATACGAGAGCACCCAGCCGGAGGTCTGTGCAACAGCGGTATCTGGCGCGGCACCACCGTCCGCCTGCGCTGTTACCCCGGCCACCCGCACGAAATACGCCCCCTCCAATCCCGGCGTGAAGACGCCTTCGTAGCGCCCCGGCGCGACCTGCTGCAGCGCCAATGGCGTGCCGCTCAGATCGGGGCTGACGACGTTCGCCTGCATATCGAGCCCATTGAGAAATGCGCCCTCGTCATCTTTCGCATCGACGATCACGCGCACCTGTTCCCCTTCCTGACGCACCTGCACTTCGACGCTGCTGGCCGCGCCCTCGGTGATCGTCCAGCGTACCGCCTGTGACCAGAAGCGGGCGTATTCATCCCAGCCGGCCCAGTCCTGCGCCCAGCGCCCGGTCGCGTCGGAGGTCCATGCCACGCTGCGCCCCAGCCCATACTGCCAGGCGGCCAGCAGCGGATCGTCATAGTCCCCGATGACCAGAATCTGCTGCGCGGTCGGCTTGATCGTCGTGCCGATGTAGCCGCGCAGTGGGGGCGTGGTACTGATGCCATTCATGATCGGACTGGTACTGGTCAGCGCCGGGTAGAACTCACCTTCGATGATGTAAGCCCGGGTAGCAATTACCGTCTCCTCGCTGAAGATCTCCGGGATGGTATCCGTGTTATAGGCGAAATGAAAGCGCCCGTCCGCCAGCCTCGGAAGGCCCTCAAGGAATGGCGCATAGCCCTGCCCGATGGCGATCACGGACATCGTGATACCGTAGTCGTCATACATCTGGCTGACCAGTTCCGGGATGCCCTCCTCGGAGGCGCCACCGTCTGTCAGCAGCACGATATGCCGCAACCGTCCAGGGTCATCAGGCAGTGCCCGGCTGACGGCCAGCACCCCGGCGTCGATGTCTGTGCCGCCGCCGGCACGCAGCGTCCCGACCAGCCGGCTGGCTTCACCCCGGTCGCCGATATCCCCCAGGGGCACCACCCATGATGCGGATTCATCAAACGCCAGCACACCCAGCCGATCGGCCGGGCCCAGCAGTTGGATCGAGCGCAGGATCGCTTCCTTCGCCAGCTCGATCTTC
>JADZAD010000156.1 GCA_020852775.1 Anaerolineae bacterium | reverse complement strand
GCCGTACAGGTCGGGCAGTTCGGCTACCGCCAGTGCGGGGTAATCCGCAAGTGACGCAACCTCGCGCCCATGCCCGCAGCTCACCATCCAGCAGCCGGTGTAGATGAGCGCCGCACCCAGCGGCAGCAGAAGCGCCAGCACCGCCGCCAACCGGCGGAAGCGCAGCCCGGACTGCCGGCAGGCAATCGCCAGTGCGATCAGGCCGCCGGCGACGGCGGTGTGCCAGTCGAGGCCCCCGCGCCAGACCTGCGGTACTTCGAGCAGGTGATCGGTGAAGTAAGACCAGTGGATCGCCGCGTGGCCCAGCCGCCCGGCAACGATGCCTGTACCCAGTGCCCACAGGCAGGCATCCACCCATGCCAGCCCGTTCTGCCCGTCCCGTTTTTCTCCGGCCCAGGCCATCACCCCCAGTACGAGCGCGATCGCCGCACCCAGAAAGAGCGAGTACGTGCGGATAATCAAGGGGCCGATGGCGAAATCTGGCAGCATGGCGCTCACTTTGCGGCGTGGTTATGCCGGATGAGACGGATCATAGCAACTGCGAATGGGCCTGCCCAACTCAGACCTCCCCGGAGACTTCCCGCGCCATCTGCTCGAAGAAGCCCGCCATATAGCGGTCACGCTCTTCAGCGATCTGCCTTCCGCTCGCGGTATACAGGCGGCTCCGGACGTGCCTGAGCTTGAAGTAGTATTCGTGCAGTGGCGTATGATCATCCGCGCTGCCCGTGGGCCTGTAACCCTCCGGCACCTCACCCCAGAGCGGATTGCCGATCGTCCCGGCGTAGGCAAAGGCGCGCGCGATGCCGATCGCGCCGATCGAATCGAGCTTGTCCGCATCGAAGAGCACCTTCGCTTCGGCTGTCTCCGGCTCGATAGCATTGCGGAAACGGTGCGCGGCGATGCAGTGCGCGACTGCCCCGGCGAATGCCTCATTGTAACCGTAGCCGGGTAGGATGTGCTGCACCCGCCGGGCAGCCAGCACCGCGTGGTCGCTTTCCGCCTCGGCCAGCGTGACGATCTCCGTGTCTTCATCCCGTGAGATGTCGTGCAGCAGCGCCGCCACTCGCACCACTTCCGGATCAGCGCCCTCCAGTTCTGCGAGATGCAGCGCCATCCGCACCACGCGCATCACATGGTCGAAGTCGTGCGTGGGATCGGTATCCTTGTAGAGCGCCTTTGCCTGTTCAGTGGTAATCATACGCCTGCCTCCAAACTAACGCGGGGGCGAACTTCCGCTCGGCCCCCGCGCCCGGTTTTACCTGAGATGCTCCTGCCGTGCTACTCGATGATCCCGTATTCCTTACCGACCCGCGCCAGGATTTCAAGTGCCCTGTCCAACTGCTCACGAGTGTGGGTAGACATGTAACTGGTACGCAG
Source organism: Anaerolineae bacterium (assembly GCA_020852775.1). Classification (GTDB taxonomy): domain Bacteria; phylum Chloroflexota; class Anaerolineae; order Aggregatilineales; family UBA3940; genus JADZAD01. The sequence goes on along the minus strand of JADZAD010000156.1, from coordinate 1,255 downwards.
CAGCGACATGTTCGGTGGGACAGCGGGTGGAATCACCGCGTTGGTGAAGACCCCGGCCTCAAACAGCGCCTTCCAGAAGAAGATCGTCCGCATGTCGTCGCCAATGATCAGCGGGATGACGGGCGTCTCGCTGTTGCCGATGTTGAAGCCCAGCCCACTCAGCTTCTCCTTCATATAAGCGGAGTTATCCCAGACACGCTGAACGTACTCTGGCTCCTGCTCAATGACGTCCAGCGCGGCGAGTACGGCAGCAACATTCGCCGCGGGCAGGCTGGCGCTGAAGATCAGCGAGCGGGCGTGGTGCTGAATGTACTCAAGTACCACATCGTCACCGGCCACGAACCCACCGATCGAGGCGAAGGACTTGCTGAACGTGCCGGTGATCAGGTCAACCTGGTCGGTGATGCCGAAATGGGCGGCGGTGCCGCGCCCCTGGGCCAGCACACCGACGCTGTGCGCGTCATCAACCGCGAGGCGCGCGCCGTGCTTCTGGCAGACTTCGAGGATGGCAGGGAGAGGGGCGATATCGCCGCCCATGCTGTAGACACCATCGATCACGACCAGCTTCCCGGCTGCCGGGTTGCTGCGGGCCAGTACACGGTCGAGGTCTGCCGTATCGCTGTGCCTGAAACGCTTGAACTCACCCTGTGAGAGCAGCGCGCCATCAACGATACAGGCGTGTGCTTCCTTATCCGTGACGACAACATCACCACGGCTGATCAGTGCGGAGACCACGCCCAGGTTCGTCTGATAGCCGGTTGAGAAGACCAGTGCGCGTTCTTTACCGATGAACTTCGCCAGCCGCTCCTCAAGCTCGACATGCAGCCCCAGGGTACCGTTCATGAAGCGCGACCCGGTGCAGCTTGTGCCGTAACGCTTGATGGCGTCCATCGACGCCTGCCGCACCTTCGGGTGGGTGGTCAGGCCGAGGTAGTTATTTGAGCCGATCATGATGACTTCCCGACCATGATAGGTCAGGATAGTCCCTTCGGAGTCATCGAATGGGGTGAAGAATGGATAGAAGCCAGCTTGCTTCGCTTCCCTGGAGCGGGTGAACTCACGGGTCTTCTGAAAAAGGTCGACCTGCTGGGCCTGACTGGTATCCATAGAACCTGGCTCCTGATCTGATGAACGGACTATTCTGTATAACACAACCCCGCAGGGGATTACTGTTGCGAGGGAATCTCTGTGCCGATTTCATTGACAGTTAAAGTCATGTTCCGTATACTGCGTTATCACACATTATAGCCCATAG
>JADZAD010000155.1 GCA_020852775.1 Anaerolineae bacterium | reverse complement strand
CGCCAGCCCAGCATGGGCCCGACCTTCAACATCAAGGGTGGGGCCGCGGGCGGCGGCTACAGCCAGGTGATCCCGATGGAGGACTTCAACCTCCACCTGACCGGTGACTTGCACGCGATCACCGTCGCGCACAACCTGGTCTCCGCGGCGCTGGATACCCGCCTGTACCACGAAAGCCGCCAGTCGGATGAGGCGCTCAAGAAACGCGGCGTCGAGCGGCTGGACATCGATCCGGAGACGATCATCTGGAACCGGGTGGTGGACATCGCCGACCGTTCGCTGCGCCATATCGACGTGGGCATCGACGACAACATCCTCGCTGACGGCTCGCCCAGCCCGGTGTTCCCGCGCCGGACGGGCTTCGACATCTCCGTCGCCAGTGAGCTGATGGCGATCCTCGCGCTGACCACCAGCCTGAAGGACATGCGCGAGCGCATCGGCAGGATCGTGATTGGCCTGAGCCGGGCGGGCAAGCCCGTCACGCTGGAGATGCTCGGCGTGGCCGGGGCGGTGACCGTCCTGATGAAGGACACGATCATGCCCAACCTGATGCAGACCCTCGAAGGCCAGCCCGCGTTCGTGCATGCCGGGCCGTTCGCCAATATCGCACACGGCAACTCGTCGATTGTCGCCGACCAGATCGCGCTCAAGCTGGCGGATTACGTCGTCACCGAGAGCGGCTTCGGTGCGGACATTGGCATGGAAAAGTTCTTCGACATCAAGTGCCGCTACTCCGGCCTGGTGCCGAACGCGGTGGTGCTGGTCGCAACGATCCGCGCGCTGAAAATGCACGGCGGCGGCCCGGCGGTCACACCGGGCGCGAAGCTCGACAGCGCCTACACCAGCGAGAATCTCGACCTGCTGCGGGCCGGGCTGGGCAACCTCGGCGTGCACATCCGCAACGCGCGGCGCTACGGCATCCCGGTGGTGGTGGCGGTCAACAGCTTCACCACCGACACCCCGGCGGAGGTCGAGACGGTACGCGCCTACTCGATCGCCGAGGGCGCGGAGGACGCGGTCGTCTGCACGCACTGGGCGGACGGCGGCGCGGGTGCAGCGAAGCTCGCTGAGGCGGTGATCGCCGCCTGCGAGAAGCCGGGCCACTTCGACTTCCTGTATCCGCTTGACTGGTCGATTAAAGAGAAGATCGAGCAGATCGCGAAGACGATCTACGGCGCGGATGGCGTCAGTTACACGCCGGAGGCCGAGGCGCAGATCGCGTCCTATGAGCAGGCGGGCTTCGGTGGACTGCCGATCTGCATGGCGAAGACGCACCTCAGCCTGAGCCACGACCCGAATCTCAAGGGCGTCCCGATCGGGTTCACCCTGCCGGTGCGTGAAGTCCGCGTGAGCGCCGGGGCGGGCTTCATCTACCCGCTGATTGGCACGATGAGCACCATGCCCGGCATGGCAACCAAACCCGCGTTCATGAGCATCGACCTCGATACCGAGACCGGGATGATCACCGGGCTGTTCTAGGCCACGAACCTCCTCACAGATAGTAACGGCAGGCCCCGCAGGGCCTGCTGTGTTTTTTCTCCGGAGTTCCACTGACTTTGTGGCAAAATTCCCTAAGGCTTACAATTCGCCTGTCCTGTACTATTGTAGGAGGTCGGGTGAAGACCAGTTTCGCAGTTCTCGTTTTCGGTATTTCTCTGCTGTGGCCACCTGCCCAGGTTTCTGAAGCCTCACTGACCATCACCCTGCTCAACCGTGGCAACGAGCCCACCACCATCCTGACGGATGGTGACACGGTTCGGCTGCGTGCCGAGAGCTCCGTTCCGGTGGCGGTGGACACCCTGATCGCTTTCAGCGACGCAGAGTCAGCAGTCACCCTGGCTGACTGTACGGTCCCGAAGGGCCGCTCAGTCTGTACCAGCGAGCTGTTCCCGGCGTTGGGCTGGTATTGGAACCCCGGTGGGGTCGCCATGCCCGAGCGCATCATCACCGCGCAGGCTGACGGCAAGGAAACGGGTACTCGGCTGGCTGTCCGCGTCAGGCCGCGCCCGGTCGTGATGGTGCACGGCTTCAACGCCGATTTCCACACCTTCGATACCTACCTCGGGCCGGCAGGCTATCTGGAAGAAGCGAATCTGCAGGGCTTCGCAGTCGGCGATGGGCAGGTGCCCGGCGTGATGAACACGGGCAGCCTGAGTGATCCCTTTGCCCGGACGAACACCATCGCGGAGAACGCCTCGATTCTCGCCGGGTACATCGACCACGTGCAGGAGATAACCGGCGCTGAACAGGTCGATCTGCTCGTGCACAGCATGGGCGGGATGATCTCCCGCTACTATCTTGACCGAGTGATGGTAAATGAGGACGACGTAGCGCAGATGATCATCCTCGGTACACCGATGGCAGGGTCGTCATGTGCCGTGCTGCCCGCTTCACTGGGAATGCTCCTCCCGGCGACGATCGAGATCCAGCCCGCCTATATGGTCAACGTGTTCAACCAGCAGATCTATCACCGGCGCGGTGTACCCTTCCACGCGCTGGCAGGGACTAAACTGAACCAGGCGGTACAGTCTCCGTGTACCCCCGTGCCGTCCGATATCGTGGTCACTGTAGACAGCGTCCGGGCGATCCCGATGCCGGTTGAGGAGGTCGCGTTGCTGCACACCGAGCTTAACACCTCACGCGAGGCTTATGAGGCGTTCGTCCTGCCGCTGCTGCAAACGCCTCCCGGCAGCTTTGAAGCGCCCGCCGACCCACCTGCGGGATCAGGCGCCCCCACCTCGACGCAGTTCTCGCAGGTCTTCACCGGGCATATCAACCCGGGAGAGACCCGCGAACTCGTCATCCCGATTGATACAGGCGTTTCCGTGGCGAATTTCGCGCTCTACGATACCTCTCGCTCGCTGACAACGATCGTCATCGGCGCCAATGGCAACGAAATCACGCTTGATCCAGTTAAGAATGGACTGATTCGGGTGGATGACCCGAGTACGCTTGTCTACCTCGGCTATGGCTTCAATCAGCCACGCCCCGGCCAATGGAAGATCATCCTCCAGACAACCGGTACGACGCCCTCAGCCGGGGCGGACTACGCGCTGGCAGCTCAGTTCCAGGGCGGGGCACAGTTGGAGGCCGGGCTGGATGTCACCACGCCTCGCCAGGGGCAGGCAGTCAATCTGCAGGTCGCACTGACCGCCGAGGGAGTCCCCGTGGCGCTTCAATCCGCCCGCGCAACGCTGCGCCAGCCGGACGGCAGCACTGATACGCAGGAGATGGCCATCGCGGGTCACGAAGCCAGCCTCACGGTCAGGCCGGCACAACCCGGCATTTACGGCGTCGAGATCGCAGTCACCGCCGATAACGGGGGCTTCATCGCCGACCGCGCCGCGTTTCTGACCTTTGTAGTTGAGCCGTCTCCGTGGCAGGGTCGCACTCTGATCATCACGGTCGCAGGAGGGCTCGCGGCAGCAGGGGCATTCCTTCTCTGGCGGCTGCGCCGAAGGCGGCGGAAGGCGTGAGCAGTAGCCAGACTCACATAAGTAGTGTGTATCAATTGAAAATATGAATGTCTGTTGCTAAACTCACCTCTCTGCACGGGCTGGCGGTCTGGTGAAAAGGAGCAACCCGCAAACACCAACCTGCTGTTGAGTAACCACGCTCTGACACGCGGCGACCAGCGCAACGTGTCGCCTGACGAAGTTGACTACATCATCGCCAACGGTGAAGAGTTGCACTGCGCGGGGGCGGTGCAGTACCGGCTGCTGCGCAAGTGTCTCAAACCAGATCCGTGGATTGCCTGGAACCGGCTGGAGCAACTGGTAGGGACGGTCATCGTCGCCAATCCAGATACGATGGAGGTCATCACGGTCTATCGGAATCGGAGAGAAGTCGGTCATTACAGGCTCAGGCAGGAACATGCGCCCTGGCGTTACGCCGCCTGACCTGATCGACACTCTCTGAGAAAACATCCCGCCAGCCGTGCAGAATAGCAGAGACGAGCCATCGGGTAGGCTCGTCTCTGTGTGTTTGTATGGACGATAACCGGGGAACAGGCGCTACAGGCTGATCGCACCCAGCGCATACAGGATCAGGAAACCGAGCACCGCGACATCGAGGAAGAAGAAGACCGACAGGATCATGCGCTGCTGCGGGGTCATCCCCAGGAAGCCCCGGCTGCTCACGCGCGGGGCCTGCTGTGCAGCGGCCTTCGGTGCGCGGGCAGGCTTCTTCCCTGCCGGAGCAGGCGCGGGAGCGGGCTCCGGAGCGGGCGTCATCACCGCGAACGGATCGTCCTCCGGAGGCGGAACGTCATCGAGGATCAGGTCCTTGAGAAAATCATCCGGAACGTCCTTTGAGCCGGACGCGAATGCCCCGAAGAGATCGTCATCGAGTGAGCTATTCGGATTGGAACTCATCATGTCATCCTCCAGCCGGGGCATGGCAACCGCGCAACTTAACTCAGGGGGTCACCCCTTCAGAGAGCCTAAACGAAATCAACCAGGCTGTCAAGCGGGTGGAAAACTGCCACAAAGTATGCGAGAATCGGGGCGTCCGCTGGTTCTGTCCAGTTCACAGGGGGTATGCTTTACCATGTCCACCATCGGCTATATCGATCAGGCGATCGCGCAGTATGACAATCTCTTCGAGGTGATGGATCGCATCATCACCCCACAGGCCTACTTCGACCTTTTCAAACAGCTTTCCGACAACTACTCGCCCTCGCTGACGGTCTCAGCGGTGCAGGGGCCGCTCGTCGAGGCCGTCATGTCCTCCGGGGTTGGCACAGCCAGCCCGGTGAAGGTCGAGCGCAGCCTGCGCCGTTCCGGCACGATCGGCGTGACCGTCGGCAGCGAGCCCGCCCCGGTATGGCTCTCCGCGCATGGCGATATCTGCGGCTACCTGACGGGCCCGTACAACGGCAAGGGCTATCCGCTGACTCCCTTCTGCATGACGCGCTCCCGGCCCGGCCGCCGTGCGGCGATGGCGCTCGGCATCAATGAGGGGCCGGGCCCGCTCCCCCGGCTGGGCGAGGGCGTAATGGTGACCGAGGCTGACGGCAGCGTCTGGTTCGAGACGACCCGCACTGACCTGCCGCTGTGGACGCAGGTCGTACATCATATGGATGCTGCATGGGATCAGTCGACCGACGAGTTCTGCGGCTTCCTCGACAATGAGGCAGGCAGCGCGGTCGTCCTGCTGGTTGCGAAGGTACTCTCGCACTTCCCGGTCAACGTATTGATCCTGATGAACGATGAAGAGGAAGGCCCAGTCGATAAGGGCAATTCCATGTTCTCCCGCGCCAACATGCGCCTGTTTCACCGCACCCCGACTGAACTCCTGCCTGAGCTGGTGATCAGCGTGGATGGACACCAGCAGGAGCAGGCGCTGGAAGCCGGACGAGCGACGAACTTCAAACAGGGCGCGCTCTTCTCCGGGATGACCAGCATGGCCCGCGGCGCGGTGACGCCTCCACGGCTGATCGGCTTCCAGCGGGCACTCTCCGCGAAGCTGGCGGAGCATGGGATCAGCCTGGTGGAGAACAAAGAGGGCATCAGCCGCAGTGACGACGTCTCCTCGATGTTCTACACGCAGAACATCGTTCATGTCGGCTACCCGGCAGCATATTCGCACTTCGACCGCAAGCCGTTCGGCTACGTCAGCGACATGGTACACCTGGCGCGCACGCTGGTGATCTACGCATTGATTGCACAGAACCCCGGCTGGCGCAGCACCTATCTCTGAAGCCGGCAGATTATCGCCATCGAAATACAGAACAGGCCGCTGGTGATACGCCAGCGGCCTGTTCCATCAGGAGGGGGAGAGAAACATCCTTTTATGAGGATGGTGCCATGCTGTGGATGCGCGGCAGATAGCGCAGTTCGTATGCCTGGCGGAGCAGTTCCTCGCGGAAATGCGGGTGAGCGATCTCGATCAGAGAGAGCACCCGCTCACGCACGGTCTTGCCGTAAAGATTGGTGATGCCAAATTCGGTCGCCACGTAGTGCACGTCACTGCGCGTCGTTACGACACCGGCACCGGGCTTCAACTGCCACACAATGCGGCTCACTGTGCCGTTCTTCGCAGTCGAGGCCAGGGCAATGATCGGCTTACCACCCTTCGAGCGGGCCGCGCCACGCACGAAATCCACCTGGCCTCCCACGCCACTGTACAGGACCGGGCCCATGCTGTCCGCGCAAACCTGCCCGGTCAGGTCGATCTCAATAGCCGAATTGATCGCCACCATCCGGTCGTTCTTTGCGATGTTGAACGGGTCATTCACATAATCACTCGGGTGGAACTCGACGAGCGGGTTGTCGTGGATAAAGTCATACAGGCGCTGGGTGCCCAGCACGAATCCGGCGATGATCTTGCCGGGGTGGAATGACTTGCGCGCATTCGTGATCACGCCCTCTTCCACCAGGTCAATCACGCCGTCCGAGAACAACTCCGTATAGATACCGAGGTCCTTCTTGTCGTGCAGGTAACCGAGCACCGCGTCCGGGATACCACCGATGCCCATCTGCAGGGTACTACCGTCCTCGATCACGCCGGCGATATGCTTGCCAATCGCATCCTGGATCGTTGACGGCTCACTCATATGGAATTCAAGCAGTGGATAATCCACCTCCACGATATGGTCGATCTTGGAGACGTGGATAAAGCTGTCGCCCAGGGTACGCGGCATGCGCGGGTTGATCTCCGCGATGACAACTTTCGCCACCTCGGTAGCAGGCTTGGTCACCCCGACCTCCACACCGTATGAACACCAGCCGTGCTCATCCGGCGGTGAAACCTGCACCATTGAGACGTCT
>JADZAD010000154.1 GCA_020852775.1 Anaerolineae bacterium | reverse complement strand
TCGCCGGGTGCGCGCTGATCCTCGCCGGGATGCTGGTCGCCGAACTGCGCTTCGGGCCGCCCCCGCGCGCGGTCTCCGGCAGCCAGCAGCCCGAAAGCCCTGCCTGATCCGCAACATTTCACCCATCCCTGCGTAACAGATAGTGAAGTCAGGCAGGGACACCCCGCATTTCGATACCAGCGGTGCCTCTGAGGAGATTGTGTCAATGGGAGAACAAAGGCGTTTTACCCGCATCCGGGAAGGAGCTGTCCTCGGTGGTGTCTGTGCCGCAATAGCCCGTACCTTCGGCATCGATATCACGCTGGTACGCGTGGCTTTCATCATCCTCGGCCTGGTGAACCTGCTGGGGGTGATGATCTACCTGGTGCTGTGGTTGATCCTGCCAGACGAGGAGGGTGGAGAACTGGCCGGGGAAGAAACCCTGCGCCACAACTTCGCGGAAATGCGCGCGCGCCTCAGCCGCCTCGGCAGGGAGGGCAGCGTCGAGCGCGGCCCGATGATCGCCGGGCTGGTGCTGATCACGATCGGCGCGGTTATCCTGATCCAGCAACTGACGGGGGTCAGCGGGCACCGGTTGTGGCCCCTCGCGCTGATCATCATCGGTGCCATCCAACTGCTGAAACGGGTACGCTGAAACAGGTAAAAGACCTGAAGGACAATTCAGATGGCAAGCGAAAACAACGATACGCGTCGTCACGGAAGCGGGCGCGGGATTACCGGGGCGGTCATCCTGATCGGCCTTGGTGTGGCCTTTCTCCTGAGCAACCTGGGCATTGTGACGTTCAACTGGGTGGCGCTTCTCAACCTGTGGCCCGTCCTGCTGATCCTCGTCGGCATTGACCTGCTGATCGGGCGGCGCTCGCTGTTCGGTGCGCTTCTGAGCCTGTTGGCAGGGATTATCGTTGTAGCCGGGGCGCTGTTCTACGCTAGTTCAGCCAATACCCTGCCCGGCTGGCAAACAGAGATGCACACGCAGGATTTCGCGCAGCCGCTGGAGGGTGCGCGGAGCCTGGCTGTCGTGCTGAATGTTGGTGCAGCACAGGTTAACGTCCACCGGCTGGAAGGCGACGACAACGCCGCGCAGGGCTTCTTCACCACCGCCCGCGACTGGGAAATACGCACGGACTACAGCCAATCCGGCGGTGAGGCTACCCTCACGCTGACACAGGAAAATACGAATGGCCCCACAGTGGCCGGGGCGATGATCGGAGAACTTGACCTGTTCATCAGCGGTGCTGTACCGGTCGAACTGATCGTAAACAGTGGCGCAAGCGCCGTGAACCTCGACCTGAACGGGATGGATATCCGACGCCTTGAGATCAATGGCGGGGCTGGAGAGACCACTGTACTGCTGCCCGAACGGGGCGACATCGCGGTCATCGGCAACTTCGGTGTAGGGAGTGTTACGCTGCATGTACCCGAAGCACTCGAAGGTCGCCTGAGCTTTGACGGCGTACTCACCAACATCAACACCCCCGCCCGGTTCGAGAGCCTGGGTGAAGGGGTATGGGAGACGGCGGCCTACCGCGACGCCGTTGACCGCGTGACAATCGATATCTCCGGCGCAATTGGCACCGTCAACGTGCGAGACGAATAGACAATCCGGGCATATACAATCAACAGGGCGCCACTTCCAGCCGGGCGCCCTGTTTCTATGATGGTAATCAATCGCTACATTGGGCCGGGTACGCCTGCTGAAGGGAGCCACGCCTCTGCTGCGGCATCACGCTCACGGATGGCGCGCCGGGCCGGTGCGCTGCGCCAGGCCATCCACGCCGTCTGTGCGGTCGCGGCGATGGTGAAGGCCAGCCAGCCCACGTATACGCCCGCCAACTTACCCCATGCCACACCGAGCACCAGCAGGCCGGCATACGTGACCAGTGAGATGGTGACCGCTTCCGTCACGCCGCGCGTCCGCTGGCTGTGCACGATGATCCCCTGAAACCAGTGCAGCACCACCGTCAGCCCCGGCAGGATAAAGGCCAGCCAGAGCGCCGTCTTCGCCAGCGGTACCAGCCCGGTCGGAAGGGCCGTGACATAGGCCAGCCACAGGTGCGCCAGCGGCGTCACGAGAATCAGCAGGAAGGCAGCGGTAACGCTGAGTGTGATCGTGATCATTAATCGTCGCAGCACCTTCAGTGAACCGGGCGCATCCATCAGTGAGATCACGACCTCGTTCCAGGCAAGGCCGGGGCTGCGCAGCAGGAACAGCACCCCACCCGCCACCGGCCATACCGCCAGCGACTGGATCGGGTCAGGCATGCGGCTGAGCCCCGCGCTGGCGATAGGGTCCACCATCAGCATGATAAGCCCGGTCAGCGCAAGCGGGATGTAGAACTTCAGGATAGCGCGAAAATCCAGCGTCTGCGGATGTACGGGGCTGTTCCGCAGTTCGTTCCGGATCACCGGGCGGGCTGCGAAATATGAGTACAGCGCCTCGACCACGACGCCGATCGTCACGGCAGTCGGCCCGACGATTACGCCTGGCAGGTCGCCGATCAGAGAGCCCGCTGCCAGCCCTGCGAGGATCGTGGCCAGCCGGATTAGTGTACCGATCGTCACCGCCCGTGTCCGCCCGAATCGGATCAGAATCCCCTGGTGGAAGCGCCGGAACGCCAGTGACCACGTCCACGGCGTCATAATCAGCAGGCCGATGCGCCCCGGTTCGACGATTTCCTGTGGTACCCCGAGGATGCCCCGCACCACTACGTAATAGAGCGGCGTGGCGATGATCAGGACATGCGCCAGCGTCAGCAGCAGGCTGAGGCGAATCATGAAGCGCCGGAAACGCAGGAAAGATTCCCAGTCACGATTGAGGCTGGTGGATGCGCCAAGCATCATGATGATCGCCGCCGCGATCATGTTCACCACCGGCCAGATCACGCCCCCGTAAGCGGCTAGAGTGATCTCCGGGTGCGGCAGGCGGGCGATCGTCGCGCTGACGGCGGGCGATTCCAGCGCCATCATGCCCCAGCTTGCCGCCAGCGGCCACCACGTCCTGAGCACACGGGCACTGGTGAGCGGCTGGGCCGTAATCGGCGAGGCAGGCGGGGCAGGGATTCGGACGGTCTGTCGTGGAGTAGCCATATCGGGCCCAGTGTACCTGATCTCATTGATCACGCAGAGATCGATGCGCTCAACAGGGATCAATAAGTGCAGTATGTGTGAGATCGCTATCCCGGGGGTTCTACCCGGAAGGAAACGCCCGGTGTGCGCACGGTCTGTCCGCTGGAGAGGATGCCTGCCGCGTACAGGCTGTATTCACCCGGCGCGAGCGCCCACCAGGTGCTGTAAGGTGGTGCGCTGACCGTCCCCAGTGTCGTACCGTTCAGCACGAACGATACTACACGCAGGTCAGCAGGCCCCGCCGCCTCGAAGCGAATACGCTGGGCGCTGGCCGGGAGAGTGGAGGCCATCCGGTAGACGGTCGCATCATCCGGCGCGAGCAGCCGCAGGCCCGAGGCCGTGCCACCCGCCACATCAGGCAGGTCAGCCAGCAGTGGCAGGTTCTGTGAACGCGCCCAGGCATGCGCCTGCGGCGGCAGGTCAAGCACCAGCCGCCCGCCAGCGATATGGAAGATCGTGTCGGGCTCGGTGGGGGCGGTGCCCTGGATGAACCACTCGTAGCGCGTCTGTGGGCAGGCCGGGGAAGGCAGCATCCCGGAGAGGGCGCAGATCTCGGCCTGCTCCAGCCCGGCGGGCTGCATGAATGCCCGCTCCGGGGTACCACGCAGCACCAGCCGCATGAAATCATGCCAGATCGGGCCCGCGCCGCTTACCCCGCTGATGTTGACCATTGGCGCATTGTCCGCATTCCCCACCCACACCCCGACCACGAGGTCGGGCGTATAGCCGACCGTCCAGTTGTCACGGTAGTCGGTGGTCGTGCCGGTCTTGACCGCAGCGGGACGCCCGATCTGCAGAATACTGTGCGTCGAGAAGGCAGGGGCGCGGGCGGTGTTATCGCTGAGGATATCGGTGATCAGCCACGCCACCCGCGGGTCAATTTCCTGCCCGCCACGCCCACTCTCACGGTGGTAGAGCACAGCACCATCTTCACCGGCAATGTCCAGGATGATCTGCGGGTGGATCATCGTGCCGCCATTCGCCAGCGCCGCATAAGCTGCCGTCAGTTCCAGCAGGCGGATATCACCCCCGCCAAGCGTCAGGGAGAGCCCGAGTGCGTCCGCGTCTCGCAGGGTGGTGATGCCCAGCCGCGCCAGCAGATCGAGCAGGCGAGGCAGGCCGACATGGTCAAGGGCCACCACTGCCGGAACGGTGTAGCTCGATGCGAGCGCCTGCCGGACGAGCACCGGGCCGTGTTCCTGCAGGTCGTAGTTGACCGGGACATACGAGAACCCCTCGCGGGTGACGAACGCGGTCCGCACATCGAGGATCATCGTGCCCGCTGTCCACGGGCCGGGCCGGGTCGGATCGAGCGCCAGCGCGTAGGTAAAAGGCTTGAGCGCCGAGCCGGGCTGTCGCGACGAAAGCGCCATGTTGATCGCGCCGCTGATCGCCGGGTCGTTGTAATTCGCGCTGCCAACCAGTGCCAGCACCTGCCCGGTATGCGGGTCAAGCGCAGCCAGTGCGGCGTTGTTCGCGTTGCGCGGCGGGCTTGCCAGGTCAGGTGTATTAAGGCGTTCAAGCTGGCGGGTGATGGTCGCTTCGGCGGTGTGCTGCCAGTCGAGGTCCAGCGTAGTACGGATCGTCAGCCCACCGCGCTGCATGACCTCCGCGGGGAGGATCTCCGCTGCTTCGTCATATGCCATGCTGACGAAATGCGGTGCTTCGATCGTGTAGCGTTCTCCGGCGAACGCCAGCGGCTCCACCCGTGCCGCCTGCGCCTGCTCCGCACTGATGATGCCCTTTGTTTCAAGCAGGCCGATCACCACCGCCTGCCGCGCAGACGCCGCCAGCGGGTCAGTCAATGGATCGTACAGGGATGGGGCCTGGGGCAGCCCGGCCAACAGCGCGCACTCCGCGAGGCCGAGGGCGCTGACCGGCTTGTTGAAGATCGAGCGTGAAGCAGCATCAATCCCATAGGCGAGGTTACCGTAGTAGGTCTGGTTCAGGTAGAGCGCGAGGATATCGTCTTTGCTGCTTGTCCGCGTCAGACGGTAGGCAAGGATGACCTCACGCAGCTTGCGGCGTAGCGTCCGCCCGGCGCGTTCCTCTTCACCGATCAGTAAATTCCGCACCACCTGCTGCGTGATCGTGCTGCCCCCGGCGAGCACGTCTCCGCCTCGCAGGTTGATCCAGAAGGCACGTGCTACGCCGCGCGCGTCAACGCCCGGGTTGGTGTAGAAGTGCTCATCTTCGGTGACGATCGTGGCGTCGATGCAGGCCGCCGGAATCT
>JADZAD010000153.1 GCA_020852775.1 Anaerolineae bacterium | reverse complement strand
GTGTGGCCAGCCAGTATCCCCTTCCCCCCTGAGCCCACAAAGAAGCAGCCCACCGCCTGATCCGCCCAGACTGGCTCGCTTTTCCTGACACCACCTGATGCCTCTCAGGTGGTGTCTCTTTCTGATTATCTGCTGGCATCAAAACTCATAACCATATTGCTCTTGACTTTTATTTTAGTATGCCCTAAAATACCTCTTAAGATGACAAGATGTATCCGGAGTATCGGAATAATGATCACAGCAGACAGTGACTCTGAAACGACTCTTGACCGCCTTCCTGCGGGGGCGGCAGCGCAGGTCACCGCCCTGCGGATGCAGGGGGCCGAACGCCGCCGCATGATGGATCTCGGCATCCTCCCCGGCACGATCCTCTTCGCCGAGATGGCCAGCCCGCTGGGTGACCCCACCGCCTACCTTGTGCGTGGCGCGCTGATCGCCCTGCGCCGCGAGCAGGCCAGGCAAATCGAGATTGAGCCTGTCAGCCAGGAGGTATCAGCATGACGACACATATCAGCACAGAGAACCTGCCCGCTCCGCCCACCGCGGCCTGCACCACCTGTGCATTGTATAACAACGCCCGGCTCGTCAAGCTAGGCATCAACATGGACGCCTTCGACCATATCGTGGCGCTGGCAGGCAACCCGAACACCGGCAAAAGCACTGTCTTCAACGCGCTCACCGGGCTGCGGCAGCACACCGGCAACTGGCCAGGGAAAACGGTGGCGCGGGCCGAAGGTGGTTTCATCTTTGGTGAGAAGCGCTTCAAGATCGTCGATCTCCCGGGCACCTACTCGCTGCTCTCTACCAGCTCTGATGAAGAGGTCGCGCGGGATTTCATCCTTTTCGGGCGGCCTGACGTGACGATCGTCGTTGTCGATGCCACCCGCCTCGAGCGCAACCTTAACCTCGCCCTGCAGGTGCTGGAGATCACTGACCGGATGGTCGTCGCGCTGAACCTGATGGACGAAGCGCGGCGGCATGGCATCAGCGTCGATGAGCGCAGCCTTGCCCGCAGCCTGGGCGTGCCAGTGGTACCGATGGCGGCGCGGCAGGGTGAGGGCATCAGCGAACTGCTCGCCGCGGTCGCCGAGGTCGCTGCGGGGAACTACCCGGCACGCCCCCATCGCATCCAGTACCGCGATCCGCAGGTTGAACACGCGGTGAAGGCCCTTGATGAGCAGCTTCGCGGCCGGTTCCCCGGCCTGCCGAACACCCGCTGGGTCGCGCTGCGCCTGCTCGAAGGAGACCCCAGCATAGTGGCCGCGGTACGTGACGGCACGCTCGGATCGCTGGCCCAGCCGGTGGCTGCCATCCCCCTCACAGCACTAACTCCGGCCCTGAACACGGAGGCCTGACATGAATTCAGTTGATCATCTGCTTTCGAACGCTGATTCCCTGCGCCAGCAGATTGGCGCAGAGTTCCACGACCGGCTGATGGAGTCGATCTACACCGATGCCAGCCAGATCGCTGACCGCGCGGTCACGCGGCCCGATGCGCCGCGCCGCTTCACCTTTGACCGGTCGCTCGACCGCCTGCTGACCAGCCGGGTGTTCGGCTTCCCGATCATGCTGCTGATGCTGATGGCGGTCTTCTGGCTGACGATTACCGGGGCGAACATCCCCTCCAGGCTACTCGGCAACTTCCTGCTCGGCACGGTCTATCAGGCACTGCACAGCGCGGCAGCCTCACTGAGCGCCCCGGTATGGCTTGCCGGGCTGCTGATCGACGGCGTCTACCTGGCGACGGCCTGGGTCGTGGCGGTGATGCTCCCACCGATGGCGATCTTCTTTCCGCTCTTCACCCTGCTTGAGGACTTCGGCTACCTGCCGCGCATTGCCTTCAACCTCGACCGTCTGTTCAAACGGGCCGGCGCGCACGGCAAGCAGGCGATGTCGATGATGATGGGCTACGGCTGCAACGCCGCTGGCGTGGTTTCGACGCGCATCATCGACAGCCCGCGTGAGCGCCTGATCGCGATCATCACCAACAACTTCAGCATCTGCAACGGGCGCTGGCCGACTCTGATCCTGATGGGCACGATCTTCATCGGTGCGACCGCATCCCCCGCCCTGGCAAGCCTCGTCGCCGCTTCCAGCGTCGTTGCGATTGCGGTGCTGGGCATCATCATGACACTGCTTGTCTCGGCGGTGCTCTCGCGCACGTGGCTCAAGGGAGAAGCCTCC
Source organism: Anaerolineae bacterium (assembly GCA_020852775.1). Taxonomy (GTDB): domain Bacteria; phylum Chloroflexota; class Anaerolineae; order Aggregatilineales; family UBA3940; genus JADZAD01. Next base: position 3,794 of record JADZAD010000153.1, on the reverse strand, counting down.
ACCTTCAGCCTCGAACTGCCGCCCTACCGCCCACCACGGGTGTTGCAGACGATCTACACCTCGATCATTGACCGCACCCTGATCGTGCTGTGGCGCGCCGTCACGATGGCCGCACCCGCCGGGGCGATCATCTGGCTGACGAGCAACATCTTCATTGACGGGACCAGCATCGCCGGGCACATGGTGAACGCGCTCAATCCGTTTGGCCTGCTGCTGGGGCTTAACGGGGTGATCCTCATGGCCTATATCGTCGCAATCCCGGCCAATGAGATCATTATCCCTACTATCCTGATGCTCACCCTGACACTGGGCCGCAACCTTGTCGGCGCACAGGCAGGGGTGATGCTCGAGCTGGATAATGCGCAGGTCTACACGGTGCTGACACAGGCCGGAGGCTGGACTCTGCTCACCGCCGTCAACCTGATGCTGTTCAGCCTGCTGCATAACCCGTGCAGCACGACCATCCTGACGATCTGGAACGAGACGCGCAACCTGAAATGGACGGCGGTCGCCACGCTCCTGCCGATCGTGCTTGGCTTCATGGTGACGTTCATTGTCGCCAGCCTGAGCAGGCTCCTCTGAGATACAGAACGCAGCAGGGCGGGCCGGGTGGCTCGCCCTTTTTGTTTAGTTAATCCGCCGGATGGATCACCCGTACCGGCAGCTTCCAGCCGTGGGTGACCACGTACTCCCAGATCGCCAGCCCGAGGGCCAGCGCCGCCGCCAGCAGCGCGACCAGCGTCATCTCATTGAGCGCCTGCACCTGGATCAGTGGGGCCGCGGTGGTGGTATCGACCACCGCGCCGCTGTGGAAGTTCACTCGGGCAGACCACAGCGCGCCCAGCCCGGCCACGCCCAGCGTCTGCCCGACAGCACGCGCAGTCGAGAGCACCCCGGAGATGACGCCGAGCTGCTCCTGTGAAGCCGCCCCCATGATCGCGGTGTTGTTTGCCACCTGCAGCGAGCCAATCGCCACGAACATCAGCATCACGCGCAGCACGAACCCGGCGGGCGTCGTATCGAGATTGAGCGTCATCACCAGCGCGTACCCGACGACCAGCAGCAGCAGCGTCCCGGCCTGCACGACTGACGCGCCGTAGCGATCCACCAGCCGCCCCGCAAAAGGTGCCCCGGCCCCGTACCCTACGAAGATCAGTGCCAGCAGGATCCCGGCAAGGCCTGTCTCGAACCCGCGCATCGTACTGAGGTAGAACGGGAACATCAGCATGTGCCCGAACATTCCAAAGAAGAACAGCGCCAGGATAATCAGGTTCAGCGTCAGGGCGAGATCCCTGAATACGCGCAGGTCGAGCATCGGCTGGGCCGTGCGCAGTTCAATCACGACAAACACGGCCATCAGCACCGCCGCGATCCCGTAGAGCTTTAGCGGACTCAACGAAGCGGCCTGCTGGCCCTCGGGCAGGGTCAGCGCGAGCAGCAGCGCCAGCAGCGCGACGCCGAACGTCAGCGCGCCGGGGATGTCAAAACGCTGGCCAGGCCGCGCCGGGGAATCCGGCACATAGCGCATGGCAAAGAACATGCCGATCAGGTTGAGCGGCGCGGTTGTGAGGAACAACCAGCGCCATGAGCCGAGCCTGAGCAGCAGCCCGCCCACCAGCGGGCCAAGCACGACGCCCGCGGAGATAAACAGGCCAATCAGACCGATAGCCAGCCCGCGCTGGCGTGGTGGGAAGTCCTCGGTGAGGATGCCGATACCCACGGAAAGCGCCAGCGCCGCGCCCACCCCGACCACCGGACGGCTGGCGTTGGCAAGCGCCGCATTCGGGGCAAGCCCCAGCAGAAATACGCCCAGCGCCAGTACGCCGAAGCCTGCCACGAAGACTTTCTTCTTGCCGATCATGTCGCCAAGGCGGCCCATGCTGACCAGCGTCACCGCCAGCGACAGGAAATAGCCGACACTCAGCCACTGCATCGTGTTGAAGTCGCTGTCGAAGGCATTCACCAGTTCAGGGATAGCAATACTGACAAGGTTCTCGTGCATCGCGGTGACGAACATGCTCAGGCCAACGGCAACCAGAACGAACCATTTCCGGCTGGCATCTGCGGAGGAATACTGCATAGAGGGCTCATTTCTTGAAGAGGTGGTACGGGCGAGCAGAACAGCGGGTGCAGGGCACTCGGGCACAGCATGCGCCTGATTCGGGGAGATTATACCGCGTCAGAGGGCTTTGAAGGGCACGAAAAGCCACCGGGGATAGGCCGCCCTTCGAGTCGGCCTATCCCCGGTGAGTTGCGGAGAGAGGGCTACTTCTTGCCGCGAGTCATGTCAAGCGGCTCGAACACGGGCTCCTGCGGTGCGGGCGCGGCGGAGGCACCGCCATTCGGGTTTATCTTCTCGACCGTCACGATCGGGCGAGTCGGTGCTTCGAGCGGGCCAGCCGGCACGGCACGGCGTGACCGCAGCAGCAGCCACGCACCGATGCCGATCAGCGCCAGCGGCCACACCCAGGCGGTCGGTACATTGCGGCTGATTCCGATCACTGCCTCGAAGAAAAAGCCGCCGACCAGGAAGACACCCAGCCCGATCAGCGCCATTTTCATCCCGGCGTCCACAGCCTTTGGTGTGCCGCTGCGGGTGCCAAAGATCATCATCCCAATGCCGATCGCCGTCGGGATAATCAGCGCCCAGGCGTAGGCCCAGCTCTGCCAGTGGTTGAACGTCGCCTGATAGAGCAGGATCAGGCCAGTCATTGTCACGATGCTGCCGGGGATCGCCAGCGGGGCCGCGGCCTTACCACCGGCCACCATCCCCGCGAAGAACAGCAGCCCCGGGATGATAATGAAGAAGGGCCACAGGAATCGCAGCAGGTTAACCTGAAAAACCTGGGCAAGCAGGAACATCGCCCCTAGCCCGACCAGAACCACTCCGATAATGATATTGCCCCCTCGCTGGGGTGATTGTGACATCGTCTCATGCCTCCTCTTCAATGCGTTACACCACTCTATACGCAGGCTTCGGCGGATGGGTTGCGGATGGGAGGAATACCGCCAATCACATAGAAAAGAGCGAGCAGGCTGCTCGCTCTCCGTGTACGGTTGGCTGGCAGAAAGCAAGCCGGATTACGGGTTACCAATCAGCTCGACTGCGTCGATCTCGTTCCATGAACCGATCACGCTCTGGTCAAGATAGATCTTCACCGTGTTGACCGTCGGGACGTTCTGTACCGCGATTTGCAGCACTTCCGGGCAGGCGGCTGAGGCCGCGGGCTGGGCGCTGTAGACTTCGGTGGCGGCGCCGTTCAGGTCGATGACCTCGACCCGGACGATCGAGCCGGGGTTGTACGTCTGGTGAATCTCGATCCCGGTCGCCGTGACCGGTACCGCATAGGTCAGCGTCAGATCATCCACACCGCTGCCTGATCCGCTCGCCCATGCCGTCGTGATATCGCCGCACTCCAGCGTATTCGGCGCGCCGGTTGCCTGCATGGCTGACCAACTGTCACTACCGTACTCGCTGCTGGCAGTAGCCGCGATCGCCCACTGCCGCAGTGAGCCGTCAGCGCCCATCGAGGGCAGTTGGCCCGCCATCGCGGTCAGCGTCGGCTCCATATTAGCGGCCTGAGTGGTGAGCGCATCCAGCGTCGGGGCGGCCTCGGTGAGCATCGTGCCGGCCTCGGTTGCCAGCTCATTGACGCCAGTTGCGGCGGCTTCGATCGTGGCCGCGACGCCTGTCACCTGGCTGAGCGGCCCGCAGGTGCAGGCCAGCATCGCCAGCGACAGCCCGGCCAATGCCATGAACAGGGTTTCTTTACGAGGGTGTTTCATCAGCGTTC
>JADZAD010000152.1 GCA_020852775.1 Anaerolineae bacterium | reverse complement strand
GCGGATGGCCTGCACGTCAAGCGGGCCGGGGGTTTCGGTCATAATGATGCTCTCTCACTGACAATAAAGAAGAAAACTCTCTTTATTATACCATCTTGTGTGCAGCTCGGCCTGATCTGATCATACAGACAGCGCCCGCGGCGGCGCAGGAGCTATAAAGCAGCAGTTCCGGCGCGGAACGTCACTCTGACGCCGCCCCGACGCGCTGCAGGCTGAACGCCGCGGCGCTCAGGCCGGCCAACGCCAGCAGGCTGATCCCCGCGCCGATCTTCAGACTGGCCGGGTCATAGCGCATCACGACTTCAGACGCACCAGCCGGGACGCATACCGCGCGGATCGCGGTGTAGGCGGTCATGATTTCTGCCTTCGTCCCGTTGAGCGTTGCCTGCCAGCCGGGGTAGGCCGTCTCGCTCAGGATCAGCAGCGCCGGGCCGTCACTCTCGGTTTCGATTCGCCAGAACCCCGGCCTCTCCTCGATCACGCGGGCCGTGCCAGCCGTCCCGGAGGGGGTGCATCCCGGCTCACGCTCAAGAATCACGGTCGTCGCCGGATCGAAATCTGGAGCATGGACGCGCGCGGTCGCGGCCTCGTCATCGGTGATGGCCTCATAGCGTGTCACCAGCCGGGCGACAGGCAGCACGCGGCCACGTTCATACACATGCGCCGAACCGGTCTCCCCGATCAGCCGCAGGGCGCGCTCGCCTTCGAGCAGCGCGGGCTCCAGTACATTGCCGCTGACGACGTAACGCGCACCCAGGATGTCATAAGCGGTTGAGCGCGGATCGGCGACCGAGGCGGCGAAGGCCTGGTTCGCGGCGATCTCCAGCGCGTTATAGCCGAAGACGCTCTTCAGCCCGACCTGCCCGGCATCGTTCTGGAAGAAGATCAGCACCCCCCACGGCAGCACACGCCCTTCAACCTCGTTTCCAAGGATCGACTTTGCTTCCGTCCACATCGGGATCGGCCCGACTTCGTCCACCCGGATCAGCTTCCAGCCAAACGTCCACAGATCCGCGACCAGCACCAGCGCCAGCCCGGCGATCAGGGCGACACGCTTCGCAGCAGGTGCTTCAAGCAGCCGCCAGAGCAGCCACCCACCCGTGCCGCCGAAGAGCAGTGCCAGCGACCAGCCACCGATCTGCGTCCACAGGCGTCCGCTGGTATCGCTGGGGTGTACGGCGGCAAAGGCCGCACCGGTAGCGGCCAACCCTGCGGCCACCATCATCACATACCCGATCAGTGTGAATGGTGCGAAACGGCTGCGCGGCTGATCCTCACTGGCCTGATCGGCCACCGTGCCCAGCGCGAGGCACAGCGCCAGCACGATCAGGAAGGCAGCCCGCCCGGGCGCGCGCGCCAGCCGGAAAGGCGGCAGCAGGGTGTAGAACCACTCGTAGAGGAAGCTGTAGCTCCCCAGCGCCAGCAGCGCGCCAAGTGCCGTAAGCGCCAGCGCCAGCCAGGTGACGGGCTTCGGGCGGCGCAGGGAGAAGAGCAGGGCGAGCACGGGCAGCGCGCCCGCGTAATAGGTCAGCTCCTCGAAATTCGGCACGCTCCAGTAGCCCGAGCGCGTCGGCTCGCCGAAAAACTCCGGGATCAGCAGGGTGATCAGGTGCGCGGGGGGCATCGAGAAATCAGTAGCGAAGGCCAGTGAGGGGGTGCTTGCGCGGGTCGAGACCAGGCTGAACTCGACCAGCAGCGCCAGTTGAACCCCGCTCAGGGCCAGCCCGATGGCGCTCATCAGCGCTACCTGCCGGATGATGAGCGCCATGCGGGGACCGGCAGCCCCCGGAGCCGTCAGGGCGAGATAGATGATGAATACCGCCCAGGCCAGCCCGATATACAGCAGGGAGGTTGTATGCCCGGCGAGGATCGCCAGCGCCAGCGGTACCCCCGCGACCAGCGCCACCGGGATCGAGGCGCGGCGCATGGCCCAGGCCGTGCTAAGTAGCAGCCACGGCAGCCATGTGTCCGTGGCGATCAGGCCGATGTGCCCGGCGAAGATGCGGACGGCCATGAAGCCGCTCAACCCGTAGGCCAGCCCCGCCAGCAGCGCCCCGCCGTCACCCCCACCCAGTTCGCGGATCAGCAGGTACATGCCAAGCCCGGCCAGCCACAAATGCAGCGCGAGATACCAGCCGATACCTGCCTCGACCGGCAGCAGGATCGCCAGCCACGTGGGTGGATAGAACAGCCCGACCTGCGGGTTGCTCAGGAAGGGGTAGCCGCCGAACTGCATATCGTCCCACAGGGGCAGCCGCCCGGAGAGGATCGCCGCGCGCGCCGTCAGCAGCCAGGGGTGGAACAGGGCACGCACGTCCAGCCCGCCGACCGCCTGCCCCACCGGGGGCAGGAGCGCCACCCGCAGGAAGATCAGCACCAGCGCCGCATACAGCAGCGCGAAGGCCCCGAACGGGGTGAAGCGGGCGCGGATACGGGTGATAAACCTGTGGGCAGAGGGAATGGGCTCTATCGGGTTGTGGACACTCATGGGCACATCTACCGGGCTATGGGGTCAACGAGCGCGATTATACCACCGCGAGAGCCCGGATACGTGGTAACCTGTCAGGGCGCAATGACCCCGATCTGGAACGCCCGAATAAGGATAAGTAGCCACAGGCCGCCAACCGCTGCGAGCATCTCAGCCGGATTTCTGACGAGAGTAATAAGCGCACCTGACCATGAATGCAGAATGAGGTAGGGGGAAAGGCATGGGGAGGCGGCCATCGCGTATTCAGGGGTGCGCCGTTTGATGGCTGCTGCCAGGAGGGCCAATCCTATGGGGATAGAAGCGGGCCAGAGGCTGTCGTTCTGTATATAGGTTGTTGGTTCCAGGAACCGTTCAGGCCAGAACCCGAACAGCACGAACGATGCGAGGGTAACGATAGTTACCGGAGCGAAGGTCTGCACTGTTCTGCGCCATCCACCCTCTCGCAGGGTCTCGATCAGCCAGTACAGCACCATCGCTATCCCCATCTGTGGTTTGACGACCACGAAGAAGAGCCCAATTTGTGGCGGCAGGACAAAGCCAAGGAGCGGCAGCCAGTCATTGTTGGCATTGAGCAGGCAGTGCAGGACTGGCGGTGACAGCAGAAACGCAATCAGCGTCAGCGGCGGCGCCCCAAGTTTATACGCTGCATAAGCGAAGGCGATCAGGCTCAGCAGCAGATAGGCGGCTCGTCCTGTGTTCGCAGGTAGCCAGGCGAACGGTAATACAGGGAGAATTGCCCACGGAGCGTTTCGGAATCCCGGAACGGAATACGGGCTCTCCCCCTGCAGGACAGCCAGCCCCGCCGGACGGAAGACGGCATACCAGTCAACACCACCTTGCAGGTACCTTGCGCCCAGCGCAACGAGAGCCACCGCGAGGACGAGAAGTGTCCCGGCTTGCAGGTATCGAGTGGGAATCTTCTGCAATGTGGGTAACTTCATGAAGCGATCCTGTTATCAGACGAGACGAAGCTCTTGCCCGACGTGCCGCGCCGCGCGAATCGCTAGAGCGTCGCGCCGCGGCCACCCAGCCACCAGTCGATGTGCGGCATCCGGGCCTGGCGTACCGCCTGGGTGATGGCGTGCTGGTCGCAGTGCAGCCGTCGCAGGTCGATGCCCAGATGGCCTTTCTCGACGGTGATCATCGCGTATTCGGCCCACCACGGGTTGCGGATTTCGCCTCGGGGTGTGAACTCGAACGGTGCGCCGACGCTGCCGGGGTTGATGATGACCTTGGCGTGGTGGCGGCGGATCATCTGCACATGGGTGTGTCCCCCGGCAAGCAGGGTCGCGTCGGTCTCACCCAGCATCTCATCAAGCGCCTGTGCAGGGGTACTGGAAAGGATGATGTCGGTATCCAGCTTCGGAGAGCCGTGAAAGACCAGCATCTTCAGCACTTCACCTGAAAGGCCCTCACTCAGGGTGACCTCGATTGACTGCTGGAACGTGCTGATGAAGTCCAGATCACCCGGTGAAAGCTGCTCCCGGCACCATGAGTCGATGTCCTTCACCACACGGAAGAGTTCCGCATCATCCTGGCTGGACTTTGGCACAAGGAGGCCGTCGTCTCCGGTGAGCAGCCAGCGGTCATGGTTGCCCATGATCAGCGGACAGCCCAGCGCCGCTACCCGGTCCAGACATTCCCGCGGCTGTGGGCCGACCGCCGTCACGTCTCCCATGCAGATGATCCGATCGACTTCCTCGGCCTCGATACGCCTGAGCACTGTATCGAGAGCAATGGCATTCCCGTGGATATCCGAGATCAGGGCGATACGCATAGGGGTGCATGCCTTTCCGCAGGCAACCGGGCACGGCGAGAGGCTATGGCGCGTCTGACGTGACACACCGGTAACCTTCTTCTGCGATTGATTATAGGCAGACCAGAAGGATGGGCAATCAGGGGTGCGTCTGTGGTCTGCCCGGCAGACCAGAAGGATGGGCAATCAGGGACAGGTACACACTGGCTGGTGTTGGTGAGTGCTTTTGCCAGCAGGCCTACTGCGGGGTTATGATCGACAAGGATAGTTTCTTCCGGGTCAGGCCGTTGTGCCTGTGCTGTGAGAGGAGTACGCTGGTATGACCGACACCCCGGTAATGCCACCCGCGCCACCACGCCGCATCCGGTTCGACCTGCTGCCATGGGTGATCGTGCAGCCGCGACGTGCCTTTGAGGAAATCGCCGGCCTGAAAGGTGGTGGCTGGGTCGCCCCGATGCTGGTGCTGACGGTGGCCGCGGCGGTGCTCGTCATCGCCACCCGCGCCGTGACGCCGCTCCCGGATATGGCTGTGCCGGTGGAAGGCTTCACGCCGACCCCGGAGCAGGAAGCACAGATGGTACAGGCTGCCCAGATGGCCAGCAGCCCGATCTTCACAGTGTTATCCGTGATCGGGCAGGGGATATCGCTGTGGTTGTCATGGCTTGTTCTGGGCGGGGTGCTGCATCTCGCGCTTACCCTGATGGGTGGGCGTGGAGGCGTTGGACGCTCGATGGGGTTGGCGGCATGGGCAATGATCCCGTTCTCGGTGCGTGACGTCGTGCGGATCGTGGCGGCGCTGGCTGCCGGCCAGCCGATTCTCGCGCCCGGGATTTCCGGCTTCGCACCGGCGGATGCCGCCGGGGTGATGCTGCTGGTCGCGGTGCTGATGCGCCAGATTGACCTGTTTGTCGTCTGGCATATCGCTCTGCTGGTCATCGGGGCGCATGCGCTGGATTCCAGCCTGCCACGTGTGCGCGCCGCGGTGGTGCTGACGGTGCTGGTGGCAATTCTGCTGCTGATCTGGTCTGTCCCGACGTTTCTGTCTGGCCTGGCTGGCACGATGCTGGGCGGCGACATCTAAAGAGTGCCCCGAACCATGTCCACGGACCCCTTCTTCCGCGTGACTAACCTGGTCAAAAGCTACCAGATGGGCGCGACGACTGTTCATGCCCTGGCTGGCGTAGACCTGGCAATGCCCCCCAATACCTTCACGGTGCTGATGGGGCCGTCCGGCTCGGGGAAGAGCACGCTACTCTATCTGGTGGGTGGGCTTGATCGAGCCACCAGTGGCGAGATCGAAGTAGACGGCCAGCGCATTGACACCCTGAACGAGAACGATCTCGCGCTTTACCGCCGCCGCACGGTGGGCTTCATCTTCCAGTCGTTCCACCTGCTGCCTACCATGACGGCGCTGGAAAACGTCGCGCTGCCGATGCGGCTGGCCGGGGTGCCGAAACGTGAACGGCAGGAGCGGGCATTTGAACTGCTGAGCCGGGTTGGGCTGGCTGACCGCGCCTATCACCGCCCGACCGAGCTTTCCGGCGGGCAGCAGCAGCGCGTCTCGGTGGCACGGGCATTAATCAATGACCCTCACCTGATCCTCGCCGATGAACCGACCGGCAACCTCGACACCGTCAGTGGCCTGAGCATCATGACCCTGCTCTCCGAACTGCACACCGCCGGGCGCACGGTGCTGGTTGTCACGCATGACCCGCGTATGCGGAACTTTGCGACAGATATGATCTATATCCTTGATGGGCTGATTGTTGACGAGGCGACTTACACCGCCGCGGCGAACTTTGCAGCGCCGGGCATGGAGCACGCATGAGAAACAGAACTCTTCTCCGGATATTGACGTTCGGGGCCGCAGCCCTGCTCGTTGCCCTGAGCACGCTGGCAGCCTTCCCCCGCAGGGTGGCTTACGCGCAGGGGTGCAGTGGCAGCGCGGCCTCCTTCGGGCTGACCCCGATTGCGGTATCTAACCAGAGTGATTCTGCGCTGACTGTCACCACCGCTGATACAGGAAACTACGGGTTTACCGGAGCGAACGGCGTCACCGCGGTCGTGCTCAACGGCTTTGGCAACCTCGCGCTGACCGTCACCTCTGCCAGTACACTGACGGCGCAGGTGCCCGCCGGATTGACGCCGGGTGGCTATTCGATCAGTGTGAATTACCCGTCGAAGTGCGTCACACTGGGTTTCACCGTCACCGGAGCCACGCCAACGCCCCAGCCGACTGGCTTTGTGCGCCCGCTGGTCACGGTATTCTCCTACGGCGCGAGTTCGACGATTCTGACCCCCGGTGAGGACATCGACTTCGAGATGACGGTACAGAACCAGGGGCAGTTGCGGGCGGCGAACGTCGTCGTGACCTTCCTGACCGGCGACCTGATTCCCCGCGCTACGGGCGGCGTGGTGGCCGTGGGGGATCTGGCCCCGGGGCAGTCGTACCGCTTCTTCCAGCCGTTCACCGTCAACGACGACCTGAACAAAGAGACGGCTATCAGTAAGGTGCAGGTGCGCTACACCGACCAGTATGGCAAAGAGTACAGCGAGACGTTTGACCTGAGCTTTCCGTCTCGCGTCACCAGCGGCACAGCCGGCCCGACTGCCACGCCGACAACCGTGCCAAACACCCGTCCACAGCTCGTGATCGGCAGTTATGAGGCTAACGTCGAGCCGCTGCTGCCCGGCAGTACCTTCCAACTGTCGCTCAACATCACCAACCAGGGTGCGACCGAAGCCCGTGACATCACGATGATCGTCGGCGGAGGCACGTCCTCCGATTCAAGTGCCACCGGCGGCACCGCGGTTCCGGGTGGTATCTCCGGTGGAAGCGGCGAGTTCACCAAATTTGCCCCGGTGGGCAGTTCCAACGTGCAGTCACTGGGGACGGTGCCGGTCGGCTCGTCGATCTCAGCCAGCCAGGCCCTCGTCGTCAATGTCTCGACAGAGCCGGGGG
>JADZAD010000151.1 GCA_020852775.1 Anaerolineae bacterium | reverse complement strand
CCGTCACGGAAGGTTCTGCCACAGATAGTAGCCCTGCTCGTCGGCTTCAGCATCATCGTCGCCCCCTGGCTCATCCGCAACCAGATTCACTTCGGGCGATTCAGCCTGAGCAGCATCGGCGACAATAACCTTTACTTCTACAACGCAACCAGCCTGTACGGGCACCTGAACGGCCTGACGTTTGAGGAGGCACAACAGGTCTTTGAAGAACGCTGGGCCGCGCACCAGCCGTGGATGGACAGATGGCCGAACGCGCTTGAGGGCAGGTTGGCACGCGAGTACATCCTTGCACATCCATTTGCCTTCGCGTTCTACAATGGAGTCGATGCGCTGAACGGTCTGCGCCCGGGCTTCAGCTACTTCCTCAGCCTACTGGATACCAGCAAGCAGACTCAGTTGGCCATCCGCTCGTTCCAGGAATTAAATATCAGAACGGCACCGCAGGTGTGGCTGTCCCAAGGGGGGGTGATCAAGGCTATACAGGTCTATATGGCAGCCTGGGTTGTCGTGCTGTTCGCTGGCGCAGGTTCAGGCCTATGGCGGCTGCTGGCCATCGAGAGGCGATGGGATACAGCGCTCTTCCTGATACTGGCGCTTATGCTGCTTTACCTGCCCGGGGCCGCGTCGAATGCCCGCTTCCGGATGCCTGTCGAGCCATTGCTCGCGCTGTTTGCCGCGTATGGCCTCCAACTTCCCCTCAGGCACCGGCAGCCGGCGGCAACCGATCCGTGAAGGAGCGTGTCGTGAACCTGGTCAAACGCATTCTGCGGCCCACGGCCGTGGATTCCACACAGTTGACATACCAGCAGATCATCCTGGTGATCATCGGCATTGCCTTCGTCATCCGGGTAGCCGTGATCCTTTTTCACTTTTCACTCTGGTACCCCTGGATGGGGGATTCCAATTACTACATCCAGATTGCCAGAGACCCCAGAGTGCTGGGAATACCCGCAGCGCCTCTTGCCCCGGTTAAGACAGTAGGACCCATTTACCCCACGTTTCTGATCCCGTTCTTCTACGCCAGCCCTTCTACACTGGAAGCTCTCACGAGCCGCGTCATAGCGGTACGCCTGGTACAACTGCTGATGGACACATGGATCACCTGCATGATGGTCCAGATTGCCTGGCGCCTCTTCGGGGAGAGGGTTGCGCTGATCACGACGGTAGTACAGGCGTTTGACCTGCGGTATATCTTCATCAGTGCGACCATCTCGACTGAGACGCTGTTCATCGCCCTGTTTGTAACCGCCCTCTGGGCATTGCTGAAGGCGCAGAGTGAAGCGGGATACCCGTGGTACCGGATCAGTGGCGGCATTCTGGGGTTAGCCGTCCTGACCCGCCCGATTCCGATCCTGTTCCCCCTGCTGCTCATAGCCGTGCTGCTCCCGGCTATGCGCCGTTTCAGGCGGGAACTTACCGGGCTTGTAAATCTGTTCGCCGTGATGCTGTTGATCATCACTCCCTGGTTCGCGCGCACCGCCATCGTGACAGGAGAGGCTGTTCCGGTCGTCAGCACTGCCTTCAACCATTTCTGGATGAGTACACAGCCCGGGTTGGACGACAGCAGCACCGAAGATATTCAGAACCGGCGAGCCGAGGAGGGCCTGATGGACGAGCAGGCGCGGACCAGCGGCAATGTCTACGTCAGTGCGGGGGTCAGGAACATCCTGCGGGATCCGCTGCCGTGGGTCTGGGACACGCTGCGCCGCACCGGGCTGGCCTTTCTGCGACCATATGGAACGATCTTCGCTGTCCAGGAAGATTCACCGGATTTCGGCACTACCCTGCAATCTGTTCTGCACGGCGAAGCTCCGCTACCCGCACTATTGAGCATTTCCGGGTTCTGGGAGCGCCTGCTCATGTACCTCTGGCATGGATGGGGAGTGGTATTCGGCCTTGCGGGCATTGCCCTGCTGCTGGCCCAACGAAAGATGCAGCCAGCCTTCCCTCTGCTGGCGTGGATCCTCTACGGCACGGCGGTCTCAGCGGCCCTGCTGATCGAACCACGCTATGTCTTCCCGCTGATGTTTGCCTTCACGATTTTCGCCGCCTATGCCAGCCTCAGCGCATGGGACTGGCTGTGCCAGAGCCGTGCGCGAGGCCTTAGCGCACCAGCGCCAGTACCACCGGCAGCGTAACCGCACTCAGCAGTGTCGTCCAGAAGATCATGACCGAGGCCAGCTCGGCATCGTGGTTGAACTCCGTCGCAATGAGGTAGATGTTGACCGCGATCGGCAGGCCAGACATGGCGACCAGCACTGATCGGATGGTTGGATCGAGCGGAAAGAACTGGATCAATGCTACCGTCACCAGCGGCCCGATGATCAGCCGCATCATCACCGGAACCATCGCCAGCCAGAAGTTCTTTCTGATCGTCGTCCGCGCCAGCTCCGCCCCCAAGGTAAACAGGGCCACGGCGATATAGGCCTCTCCGACCCGGTCGAGTGGTACCTGCACCGCGGCCGGGAGTTCCAGCGCAGGGAAACGCATGAGCAGGTAGCGCACCAGAAACCCAAGCCATATCGAGTGCAGCACAGGCAGCCTTACCAGCCGTGTCAGGCCATCCCGCAGGTTGGAGCCGGTCGGGCTCATCAGCAGCATGCCGACCGTAAAGAGCACGATCGCCTGCGCCATCATCACCATTGAGTTTACGCTGATGACAGCTTCGCCAAAGAAGAGCATTACCAGCGGGATACCGTAGTTCCCGGCGTTGTACTGGATCACACTGAGCGTCATCACTGTGCGCTTATCACGCATAGGCTTCAGGGAGAACAGTGCCCATGCCAGCGCGAAGAGTACTGCCTGCTGTGCCAGCGCGAAGCCGCCGACCAGCAGCACATCCCCCGTTGACAGGCTGGAGCGCAGGATCAGCAGGAAGTTGACGACCGGCGTGAAGATGTAGAACGTCACCCGGGAGAGTGTCGGCATATCGAGCCGGAACAGCTTATTCATCCCGAACCCGAGCGCCATGATCACAAAGATCGGGGCGATGATATTCAGCAGAATATCGAAGAAGACAGCCATGCCTTGATCCTGACTGGTGATGCCTGCTGTGCGGCCCTGATCAGGTCGGGGGTGTGGACATCACGCCCCCGACGGTCATACAGCGGGGAGGAACAGCTTACGACTTACTGTATCTTGTAGATCGTCCCATCCGGGCGATCCTCGAGAGCCACGCCAATCTCCGCCAGGCGATTGCGGATCATGTCGCTGCGGGCGTATTCCTTAGCGGCCCGCGCTTCCTTGCGCAGTTCGATCAGCAGATGGATGAGCGCGTCCTGCAGGTCAGCATCCACCCCGGCGCTTTCGCCTGCCTCCGGCACGATGCCGAGCACTCCGCCACCGAGGTCCGCATACAGGGACTCGATCGCATTCAGCACATCTTTGCCGACGGCCTGACCGCTGTTCAGCAGCGTATTGACCTCACGGGTAAACTCGTGCAGAGCAGCCAGCGCCTGCGGCGCGTTGAAATCATCGTCCATCGCCTCAACGAACCGGGTACGGTACGCCTCGATCGTGGGCAGGAAGTCCAATCCGGCGCTGCCATCCGGCGCGCTTCGCAGTGCGTAGCGAGCCAACTGCACCCCACCCATCAGCCTTTCCCAGCCTGCCTGCGCAGACTTCAGCGCTGCCTCACTGTAATCAACCTGGCTGGTATAGTGGCTGGAGAGAATGAAGGCACGCAGCGCCTCCGGGCGGTATTCCCGGAGCGCATCCCTGACGGTGACGAAGTTCCCCAGTGACTTGCTCATCTTCTCGCCATTGATCGTCAGGGAGCCGGTGAGCAGCCAGTAATTGGCGAACGGCGCTTCGTGCAGCGCCTCGGACTGTGCGATCTCACACTCATTATGCGGGAACTGGTTTTCCAGGCCTCCGCCGTGGATGTCAAATGTCTCGCCAAGGTACTTCTTCGCCATTGCCGAGCATTCGATGTGCCAGCCAGGGAAGCCATACCCCCACGGGCTGTTCCACTGCATCAGATGTTCAGGTTCAGCATGCCGCCACAGGGCGAAATCGCCGGGGTGACGCTTGCCTGATCCCGCGATATCGCGTTCGCTTTGCAGGTCATCCAGCACCCGGCCCGAGAGCTTGCCGTACTCGGAGAAGCTGGTGACATCGAAGTAGACGTCACCTGAATCTGTCACATAGGCATGGCCGCGTTCGATCAACTCCTGCGTCATGGCGATCTGCTCCGGGACATGCCCACTGGCCCGCGGGGAGATATCCGGACGGGCTACACCGAGAGCGTCCATCGCCTCAAAATATGAGCGTGTATAGGTCTCGACCACTTCCATCGGCTCAAGACTGAGGGCGCCAGCTTTCTTCAGGATGCGATCTTCACCGGAGTCAAGCAGATGGCCCACGTCGGTGATGTTCTGCACATAGCGCACCCGGTAGCCCGCATAACGCAGGTAGCGCACAATCACATCGAACTGCACGTAAGTCTTGGCGTGCCCAAGATGAGGGTTGTCATAGACCGTTGGCCCGCAGACGTACATTCTGACCTGGCCGGGCACCAGTGGCGTGAACGGTTCCTTCCTGCGGGTGATGCGGTTCGTCACAACAAGTGCCATAGGGTGTCATCCTTGATCAGACGTAGGGTCAATACGGTTGTTACTGTGCGGCAGGCTGGGCTTACTTTTCGATTATAGCGAGCCTGTCAAGAGTAGTGGCCACCCGGTGCAGACACTCTTCCCGCCCCAGCAGTGCCGCCACCTCCGCGAGATGCGGCCCGGTAACCGAGCCGGTCAGCGCGGCTCGCAGCGGGAACATCACCGCCCGCCCACTCAGCCGGTGCGAGGCTTTGAAGCGGCGGCGCAGGTCAGTGAAGGCCTCGCCGCTGTTCGCAACCGTCAGGGGGCCGAGCACGCTGACAGCATCGAGGAAGGCTTGCAGGATCAGCGGGACATACTCCTCAGCCAGCGCTGCGCGGGCCTCGACAGTCAGGTCACCATGCGTAAAGGCGAATCGTGCCGCTGGTACGGCATCGGCCAGTGTTGTGAGGTCATCCCGGATGGCGGCCAGCAACTGCTCGTGCCATTCGCCGGTCTGCTCATCGAATGCCGGGTACGCCTGCCTGAGCACCGGCGCCACGCGCCCGGCCAGGGAGCGGGTATCCAGCCGGTGCAGATGCTGCCGGTTGAACCAGCGCAGGCGCTCTTCATCGAATGCCGCTGCCCCGGGTGAGAGCCGCGCAAGGTCAAATCGCTCAACCAGCTCCTCTCGTGTGAAGACCTCATCCTCGCTGCCGGGGTGCCAGCCCAGCAGCGCCAGATAATTGAACAGTGCTTCGGGCAGGAAGCCGCTCTCCCGGTACTGCCGGAACTCGAAAGATGGGTCGCGCTTCTTGATCTTCTGCCCCTGTGCATCCGTGACCAGTGACAGATGGACGTACTGCGGCTCCCGGTAACCAAGGGCGCGGATCATGTAGACGTGCAGCGGCGTGGAGGGGATCCATTCTTCGCCACGCAGGATGTGCGTGATGCCCATCTCCTGGTCATCCACGATCGTGGCGAGATGATAGGTCGGGTTACCGTCCGATTTGATCAGTACCGGGTCTTCAGGCAGGTCGGTAACGTTGAAGACAATCTCGCCCCGGAGCAGATCGGTGAAAGCGATAGTGCCCGCCTGTGGCAGACGCAGCCGCACGACCTTCGGTTCATCCTTGCGGAAGTAGGCATGCCCGGAATCGAGCAGGCGTTCGGCGGCCCTCACATAGAGTGTCAGGCGCGCGGACTGGCGGTATGGCCCACGTGGCCCTCCGCGATCCGGGCCTTCATCCCACTCCAGGCCCATCCAGCGCAGCGCGGCCAGCATCTGGTCAATGGCGTTAGGGTCGTAGCGGGTGCGATCGGTATCGTCGATACGCAAGATAAAGCGCCCGCCGGTGGCGCGCGCTAGCAGCCAGTCAAACAGCGCCGTTCGCAGATTGCCAAGATGGGGCGGTCCGGTCGGGCTGGGTGCAAAGCGGGTAACCGCAGGATCACTCATCTGATGCCGTGCTCAGTTGTTACTGGATACCGGGCGGGCGAAGATCATGCGTCCCGCGGCGGTCTGCAGGGCGCGGGTTACTGTCGCCTGCACCGTCTGGTTCATGTAGCGAACGCCATCCTCCACCACGACCATTGTGCCGTCGTCGAGATAGCCAATGCCCTGCCCGTGCTCACGCCCACGCTGGACAATCTCGATCATCATGTCTTCACCGGGCATGTAGACAGCCTTGACCGCGTTCGTCAGTTCGTTGATGTTCAGCACCAGGATGCCCTGAAGCTCGGCAATGCGGTTAAGATTGTAGTCATTTGTGACAATAGCGCAGCGCATCTGTTTGGCGAGGATGATCAGCTTCTCGTCCGCCGAGTCAATTCCCTCGACATCCACATCACTGATCTCGATCGGCACCTTGGATTTCTTCTGCAGGTCGTTCAGGATACTGATGCCGCGCCGGCCACGCTGGCGCCGCAGTGGATCAGACGAATCCGCGATGAACTGAAGCTCATTCAGGATGAAGCGCGGAACCAGCATAGGGCCCATAATGAAGCCTGTCTGGCTGATATCAGCGATACGCCCGTCGATGATCACGCTGGTATCAAGCAGCACCTTGCGGCTGGCGGTCAGTCCACCGTCATTGGCCACATTGCCCTGCAGCGCGGCGATCTGCCCGCCAAACAGGTCAAAGATATCACGCCGGCGCATGGCGAAGATTGATGTCCCGAAGTAGCTGAAGACGATCGCTGCAATCACCGGCATGACGGCGTTGTAAGGCGCAGGCAACAGCGAGAGCGGCAGGGACGCCAGCGCAGCAATGATCAGGCCGATGATCAGGCCCACCACCCCGGCGACAAGCTGCTGGGGGGGGATGGCGCTCAGGTGGTCACGGATGGCGCGAGCCGGGCGGGTTGTCAGGTGGGGGGTGAGGATCAGGCCGAACAGCGCCCCCACCAGCGCGGAAACAATTGCCCAGACTTCCGCCTGGTCACCAGCCAGCGCCGCCAGCCTCAGGCCAACGCTCAATCCACCAAATGACAGGATGACCATCCCAACCAGGCGGAGGGTGAAATCAACACTCATGGGGCCTCTATAAGTCCAACGGATAATTGCAATATGCTAAGAGTATACGCGAGAACAACCTGATTCCCAAAGCCCTGCTACCCCAGCGATCGGCTGTATACACGGTGCCGCTTGTCGAAGCCGTGCTGGAAATAGTTAACCAGGTCGCCCATCATGCGAACATTCGTCTCCTGTACCTGGATCAGTTCGGCTGCCTGAAAACGTGAGTGAATAAGGGTAGAGGTAATGTTGTCATACAGCAGTACGTTGGCCCCCATCCCCTGGAACTTCGGCAGCACGGCGTTTCCGTTGACGTCACAGTAATCCGTGCGGTTTTTCTCCAGCAGGATGTCAAGCCAGCCAAATGGCCAGAGTTCACCCTTCGTGCGCTGGAGCGCCGCCGATATGTCCGGATAGGCCAGCGTGAAGCCTGCCAGTTCCTCTCCCTTGAATATCAGTTTGATCAGCCGGGGATCGGCGAAGGTGAACAGGCGTTTCACGATCGTGTCGAGTTCACCATCCGGGATGGGGGTGTAAGACCATACGGTGACGAAAGCACTGTTGTATGCCTCTTTCAACCGTTCCGCATAGACCATAAGATCAGCGCGACTGCGGATATCGGGCACATGGAAGCCCATCCGTATCTTGACCTTCTCCACCAGCCGCTGCAGGCGCTCCGGGTAGCTGAACGTCTCACGGCGCAGAATCCCGGAGACGTAATCAACTTCCTTCTGCATCCCGCCAACCTGTTCCCACTGGCGCGCATAGTAGGGTGGGTTATACGGAATACCAAACGCCGGGCGCAGGTCGAACCCCTCGACCAGCAGGCCAAGGCCGTCGCCGGTCATAAAGCCTTTCGGCCCGACCAGCCGGCCCAGGCCGCGCGCCCGTGCCCAGCCCTCCGCCGCCTCGAAAAGCGACCCGGCAACCCGGTCATCGTCGATCGCCTCATACAGGTAGAGCAGCGCATCATGCGCCCCGCGATAAGCATTGTGCGGGCGATGTTCCAGCACAGCGATCCGTCCGACCGGCCGGCCATGTGCATCCCGCACAAGGAAGAACGCTGCATCTGAGTGGTTGTAGAACTCGAAGCCGGGCCTGAAACGAGCGCGTTCGCCCGGCATCAGCGGTGGTACCCAATTCGGGTAATTCCGGTAGAGGCCGAAGGGCAGGCGGAGAAAATCGCGGATGGCTTTCCGATCAGTACGGTTCACTTCGACTGACTGCATAGGGTCCTCATCTGGTGCAGGATAGTGTGCTGGCAAAGTGGAGCACTCGGCTCAGGATATGGCGGCTCACCTGATGTGCCAGTCAGGGGGTGTGTGGCGGAATCGCCAGACAACGCCGGGTGGATACCCGGCAATCTTCGCCAGATCGCCCGCCAAACGTATCATCGGCACCCAGGCCAGCGCGATCAGCTTCTCCTGTGCCGTAAGGCCGTGCCACTGGTGCAGCAGCCGCCGATAAGGGCGGGCAACCATCAGCAGGCCGCCCACCGCAAGGAGGATTAACCACCACGGGCTGAACCACACTGCGGAGAGCAGAATCAGTGGCAGTAAGGCCAGATACGCCAGATAGCGAATGAGATGCCGCCGCAGGAATAATCCGGCCTTGCCATCTCCACGCGCATACAGGTAATACTGCTTCCAGAATGCGCGCAGTGATGAGCGCGGCCGGAAGTGAGCCACCGCGTCAGGAACGAAGCTGAATGGCCCGTGCAGTGCTGCGAAACGAAAGTCAAAGACCAGGTCTTCACAATAGTCGAGCCACTCAGGGTAGCCGCCAGCCCGCTCAAACGCTTCCCGGCGAAACGCCACCGAGCGGCTGGAGGGCATAAACCGTACCGGGTCGATCTCCTCTCTCTCCGGCAGGACGGTCGCACCCATCGCCACTTCAAACGGCGTGTGTGCGTCGGGCAGGAAGAAACCCGCCACCCCCATCACCCGTGGATCCGCCCCCAGCGGGGCGATCAACTGCTCCAGCCAGCCTGGATCAAGCCGCACGCCCGCGTCTGTCACCGCGACGATCGGATACGCGGCCTCCCGGATTGCGCGGTTCCGGCCTTCTGAGATGTTCGCGCCCTGCTGAACCACCACCCGCAGCGGCAGCCGTGTGCCATATTCATCAATAACCGCCCGTGTGCCGTCGGTCGATCCGCCATCACAGACGACGATCTCATCGGGCAGGCGTGTCTGTACGGTGAGGCTCTCCAGCAGGGCGCGGATAGACTCACCTTCATTAAGTACCGTCATTATCAGAGATACGAGCATGACCGGAATTATAGACGAGGTGAGGGTACTCACGAAACAGGGTATTGCTTTTCGGGAAGGCTTCACTTAGTATTGAAGTACTTCAAGGACGAATAACATCGTTTATGATGGCTCAGTCTCACCTACAGGCGATGACCTATTTTGCAGGTGAACCCGACACGCTCTATACTTCTCCCACATCTTCTGCCCACTGTGGCATATCGTTTCAAGTCGTCCACCACCTGCCCTCTGTGCGCCGCGCGAGGGTCTCTCGGAAAGGAGCGATGACGCACGACCGCCTTCCGGAACCACGGAAGGCCGGATGCTGCGCCGATACCTTATGAGTGCAGAACCGCTTCTCCAGGTTGAAAACCTGACCACCCGCTTTGAAGCCAATGACGGCACCGTTTTCGCCGTAAATGGCATTTCCTACACCCTTCAGGAGGGAGAAACCCTCGGTATCGTTGGAGAAAGCGGCTGCGGCAAGAGTGTTCATGCCCTGTCGATTATGCGCCTGATCCCGATCCCTCCGGGGCGCATCGCTGATGGCAGCGTCAAGCTGCGCGGTAAAGACCTGCTGCAGATCCCACTGGATGACATGCGCAAAGTCCGGGGTAAGGACATCGCTATGATCTTCCAGGATCCAATGACCTCGCTTAACCCGGTTATGACTATCGGGCGGCAGATCACCGAGGCGCTTGAACTGCACATGGGTATGGACATGGCACAGGCCCGTGCCCGCGCCATCGAGATGCTGGAACTGGTCGGCATCCCGGACGCCGCACAGCGGCTCGACTCCTACCCGCACGAGTTTTCCGGCGGCATGCGCCAGCGCGCGATGATCGCCATGGCGCTCTCATGCGAACCAGCCCTGCTGATCGCCGATGAACCGACGACCGCTCTCGATGTGACCATCCAGGCACAGATCCTCGACCTTGTCCGTGGCCTGCGTGAGAAGTTTCGGATGGCGATTACATGGATCACCCACGATCTGGGCGTGATCGCCGGGCTGGCCGACCGCGTGATTGTGATGTACGCCGGGTTCATCGTGGAGGACTCTCCGGTGAATGACCTGTTCGCCCGGCCCAGCCACCCATACACACTCGGGCTGCTGCACTCCCTGCCCCGTGTTGACAAGTCTCACGGTACGCTGCGCCTGACCCCGGTGAAGGGGGCCCCGCCTGATCTGCTCGGACTGCCTCGTGGGTGTCCATTCGCCCCGCGCTGCCCGTACGCGGTGCAGAAATGCTGGGAAGAGAACCCAACCCTGCGCGAAGTCGGTGAGAAACACCGTGTCGCCTGCTGGGTGGATATCCAGGATATCAGCGAGACGCCTGCCGGTGTGGCGTCCTCCCAGGAGGCAGCACAGTGACCCCCCAGACTGAGAACGACGCGTTTGTACGCGTTGAGAACCTGAAGAAGTACTTCCCCATCGTCAAGGGGCTGCTTCGCCGTACTGTCGGCCATGTCAAGGCACTTGACGATGTCAGCCTGACCATCCAGAAGGGCGAAACACTTGGCCTCGTCGGAGAGAGCGGTTGTGGCAAATCCACTCTCGGTCGGACGATCCTGCAACTGCACACGCCGACTGAAGGCAAGGTGTATTTTGACGGTGATGACCTGACCACCCTTCCCGCCGAGGAACTGCGCCGCAGGCGCGCGAAGATGCAGATCGTCTT
>JADZAD010000150.1 GCA_020852775.1 Anaerolineae bacterium | reverse complement strand
CCGTCGTTGACGACCAGCACATCCGCGCCGGGGAGGGCATCCCTGATCTGCTCGATCACCGGCTCAAGGCTGTGTTCCTCGTTAAAGGCCGGGATGATGACCAGCATGCGAAGTGCCTGCGGGAAGGCGGCTTCTTTGCCAGCGGCCCCATCGTCATTGAGACTGTGAAGGAGAGAGGATTGCATCAGATCGACCTGTAGGCCCATTCACGCCGCTCACCGGAGAGAGAGAATCTCAGCCAGAGCTGCGGCGACCTGCTCATAGCGGCTGCGCCATGTGTGGCGGAACGCTTCGGCGATCTGCTGTTCCGGCTGTGCTGGCGTAGAGGATACCGCCTTTTCAACCAGCCTGACAAACTCATCAGCGGTGTGTGCGATGGCGATGAAATCCATGAACTTCCGGGCTTCCGGCATATCGACCGAGACCACCGGCTTACCGGTTGCGATGTACTCATAGAGCTTCAATGGGCTGCAGTGTTCGGCGACGCCGTCCATCACATACGGATTGACGCAGACATCGAACACGCGCACATATGACGGCATCTGCTCATAAGGGACACGTCCCGTCATCACGATGTTAGGCACACCCTCGAAGGGCCTGAGATCGGCAAGCAGGTCATGCGGGCCGACGATCAACACGGTCCATTCCGGGTGCTCGCGGGCGATTCGCGCCAGCAGGTGGGTATCGATCCAGTAGTTCAGGCTCCCCAGCCAGCCGATCACCGGATGGCGCAAATCACGTACCGCTTCCGCCACCGGGAGGGATGGATCGGCGGCGCGGGCGAAGTGTTCAGCATCGACGCCATTTGGTACAAGCAGGGCGCGCTTCGCGCCAGGCTTCTTGGCTTCGTAGAGTACGGCATTGGTCGTGACGAGCAGATCGACCCGCTCGATTACCTGCCGCTCCATGTGCCCGATAGCGACGGGATCGATTAACCCCTTGCTGGAGGTGAAGTCATCGACACATTCGTACACCGCCGGGCCATCCCCCAGCCTGCCGATGAAATCGGCGGAGTGCGGCGTGTACGTCCACAGGATGGGATCGTGAAAACCCAGCCGCCGCGCCTGCCAGCGCAGCAGGGGCAGCAGGAACAGGTTGTTGAGCCAGTTGAGCGGGGCGAACATCTGGAAGAAGGGCAGCACGAGCGGATGGGTGTAGACCCACAGGTTCTCGGCGACCGGGCGCGGCCCCCGCAGAAACTGCCAGGCGCGGCTGAACTGGTGGCGGATATCCGCGAACCAGCCCGCCCAGTGCATCTGCTGCTCGACATACAGCACCCGGTTGCCGTCCTGTGCGAACCAGCGCGCGAAGCGATGCTTGCGGGTTGGCAGGGCGTCCCAGTCCTGTGTCGAGAGGATGATGATGTCCCGTCCGCTGACGGGGGGTATCTCTGCCATCAGTTCTCCGGTGGCAGGCTGAGGGGAACCGCCCGCCCGGTCTGGATGCTCTCCAGCGCGGCAAGGGCTACCGCCGTGGCGCGCAGGCCGTCCAGCCCGCTGATAGCCAGCGGGGCTTCACCACGAATCGCCGCGCCGAAGTTCTCCAGCAGGGCACGGTGCCCCTTGTCTGGCGCGCCCTTATGCGCCTTGCCGGGCATCCCGGAAAAGGCCAATGTCCGGAAGTCGTCCAGTACCGCGACACCCTTCCCTGCGAACACTTCGATCCGTTCCTTGGGGAATGTCACATCGCCGCGGGCCGTGTATAGAACCACCCCCAGCGAGTCATCGGGGAAGCGCAGGGTAATCACGGACTCCTGCCCATCTGGTGTGCCCTGCGCGCTGACCAGTAACGGCGGGTGACCGACCAGCCCACACAGGAAGTCAATGAAATGGACGCCCTCACCCAGCAGCCGACCGCCACCCTCTTCGGGGTCGTTGAGCCAGTGCTTCGGCGGGATTACCCCCGCGTTTACGCGGAAGATCGCTGTCCGCGGCCCGGAAACACGCTCCAGCGCCGCCCGCAGTGCGATTGCTGCCGGGGCCAACCGTCGGTTGAAGCCGACGGTCAGCAGCACCCCTGCCTCACTGGCTGCATCAACCATGCGCTGGCAGTCAGCGATGGTCAGCGCGAGCGGCTTCTCGACGAAGATGTGCTTGCCCGCCCGCGCCGCGGCGACCGCTTCGTCCGCATGCAGGTGATGGCGGGTGGCGATCAATACGGCCTGCACAGTCGGATCGTCCAGCGCCACTTTCAGGTCGGTGGTCGCCAGCGCGGCGCCCTCAGAGGCGGCGATCTGGCTGGCGGATGCGCCCCCGCTGACCACCGCGCGCAGCGTGAAGGTGCGGCTGGCTCTGATATTCGGCAGGTGGGTACCGCGGGCGAAACTGCCCGCACCGACCAGCGCCAGCCCGATCGTACCAGTGACCGGCTCGACAGGCCGCCGCAGCACGTTGATTGACTCAGCCTCCGAGGCGCTTTTCGTTACGCCGTAGCTCAGGATCACGCCCAGCGAACCTGCCTTGACGAGTTGATAGGCTGCGCTGGCCTGTTCCACCGGGAACTCCGCGGTGGCCAGCGGCGCGACATCCAGCCGCCCACTGGCGATAAGCTGCAGGAAGGCCTCCATGTTACGCTGTTCCGTCCAGCGCACATAGCCGACCGGATAATCCACGCCGCGCTGCTCGTAGCGCCGGTCGTAGCGTCCCGGCCCGGATGAGCGTGAGATCACAAAATCCAGCTCGCGGTTGTAGAACTCAGTACGCTCCAATTCCATCCCCATCGCGCCGACCATCACCACACGTCCACGCTCCCGGCACAGGCGGAAGGCAAGATTGGTCGGGTCGCTGCTGCGCGTGGCGGCACACAGCAGGACCTTATCCGCCCCGATGCCGTTGGTGATCCGCATGACCTGGGCGACCGCGTCCGCCGCCGGGTCGAGCGGGACTGCCTGCGCCAGCTTTTCAGCCAGCGCCATCCGCTCCGGTATGAGATCGAGCGCGATCACCCGGCAGCCTGCCGCCGCGAGGATCTGTGCGGTCAACTGCCCGATCAGGCCCAGCCCGATCACGACCACCGTCTCGCCGAGTGTCACCTCAGCACGGCGTACCCCCTGCAGCGCGATCGCGCCGAGGGTGGTGAAGGCGGCATCCCGTTCAGAAACGCCCTCCGGGATTCGTGCCATCAGGTTTGCCGGGACAGCATTATAGTGTGCGTGGTTGGCAGCCCCGGCTCCGCTGCAGGCGACCCGGTCGCCTGCCTGGAATCCTTCTTCCAGCCCCGGCCCCACCGCCCGGATTGTCCCGGCACTGCTGTAGCCCGCTGGAAACCATGTCGCAGAGATATCCTGCACCGCCCGTGCGGTGAAGGAAAGGCCCTCTCGCAGGGCGAGTTGCACCGCCCGCCCGATCAGTTCGGGCTGGGCCAGTGCCTTGCCGATCAGGCTGCCACCGCCAGTGGCCTGGGTGGTTTCCGTGCCGCTGGAGATCAGGGAGTATGCTACCTCGACGAGCGCGCCGCCCGGTGGAACTGCCGGGGCGGGCACATCTTCCACGAGGAGCTTACCCTTACCGTCGAAGAAAACCTGTTTCATAGTCGAATCGCTATTGGGAGGGTGAAGAAGTCGAAGTGCTGAGTGCCTTACGCATACGGACGAGCGCAGCGCGTCCTTCCGCTCGTGACGCCTTATAGTCTACCTCGCCCTGCCGCGGCTGGAGCAGCAGGATGAAATCGATCGGCAGCTTAGCCGGGCCGGAGAAACGGGCCACCGGGGCGGGCTCCCGGATACCGTAGGAGGGCGCGTACCAGCCTTCTTCCAGGCTGGCCTTGAGCGCGAACTCGCCGAGTGGGAGGATCAACAGACCCTTGCCCGCCTCCTCCCCGGCGCGGATCGCGTTGTTTGTCCGGTCAAGCCGGACAGCGATCTCCGGCGCGAAGTGGAACCACAGGCTGGCCTCAATCTCCCGGTCGGGTGCCGGTGGAGCACCGGGCCTGAGCGAGAGGTGGTCGTGCATCACCCACAGCGCAGAAAGCTTATCAAACCATATCTGCCGCTGGTGAACCACCGATGGGTCAAGCCGGGTATAGCCAGTATGTATGGCGTCAAAAAGGTCGTGCTGCGGTTCGCTGAACCAGCGTTTGACGGAGACGTTCGCCTCCTCGGGCAGGCGGAACGGTTCGGCAGGCAGGGTATTGATCTCGTGAGCGCCGATCTGCAGCGTGTTGTGGAAGCTGGTCGAGCGGAAGAGGTTGCGCTGTTCGCGGTTAGATGTGTAAAGATAACTGCCCGGGTCAACCAGATAAGGGTGGCCGAAGGCGTGCAGCGTGATGCTCAATGTGTCGTTGTGAGCATGGCAGCCAGCGCCCTCGGTGCCCACCCCACCCGCGTCGATCATCATGTAGTGGTCGTGATCACGCATCACATACCAGCCGCCCGCCTCGAATCCGCGTGACTTACGCATCTCGCTCAGATGGAGCGGGCGGCGGGATACCACCCTGGCGCGGACGCGAATCCCGGCACGGACATCGACCCAGTCGTCATCCTCGGCCCCATCCGGGCGGCGTGTGGTGCGCGTCAGAACATCGGTGAAGCGGGCGGCGGCATCTGAGGCGAAGTACCAGAAGGCATCCTGCCATTCACCTTCCGCTGCGACCGACCAGCCGCGCCGGGCCGGATCGACGTAGCCCGCCCAGTCATCGAGTTCACGCTCCAGCACGATCGAACCCAGGCCGAGCAGATAGCGATGGTCATGGATGAGATGTGCGGAACTCGCGTGGATAGAAAGGGGCAGGAAGCGCCCGTTGTCCGCGTCCCCGATTTGCGGTGCGAGGCCATCCGGCTGTGTGTAGCTCATCACGACATCCAGCATCGTGTTCAGGCGCGCCTGAACGGTATCCGGGATAGCGATGCCGTTAGCAACACACAGTGCGGCGACGGAAAGCCCCATCTCCGCGACCAGACGGTGATACCCGACTGAGGCCTCATAGCTGGTGCCGTCCGGGTAGACCTGGCGCTCGATCTCCTCCCAGAAACGCTTCAGGCCGGTGGCACGCCACTTCCCGGCATCATTCAGTTCAGGGAGCACGATCCCCAGGTAAGCCAGGCCGGCAAGGTTCGCCAGCAGGTGGTTGGTATGCGGCCAGCCATCCTCGAGGTTCTGCAGCAGGTAATTGCCATGCTGCTGGAAGCTTGTCAGCCAGCGGGCGAGGAAGGCGTCTGTCAGGTAGCGGGACTCGAAGATCAGGTAGAGCGCCCACAGCCAGTTCACGGCCCGGATTGCCACGTCCATCGGCCCGGCCCAGTTTACACCGAACTCGTATGGGTTCTTTTTCAACCAGTCTTCAACCTGATCGACAATCTCCTTCGCGTAGAACTCATCCTGCGTATACAGATAGGCCTGGCCGAGACGCAGGGCATGGTGAAAGCGGCTGAGTTCCCACGGAACTTTGACATCGAATCCGCCGTCCGGCGAGACGATCTGCAGGCGGGTGTAGTGATCAAGTGGCCAGCGGTGGCTGCTTTTGAAGTCTTTATGCCAGTCGATCTCGTTCCCCAGTTCGCGCTCACCGGAGCCAAGCAGGTCAAAGCGGTGTGCACGGATGCGGTCGGCGGCTGCGATCGTCGCCTCGCGCGCCTCCGGAAAGAAGCGCCCGATCAGCATTGCCTGCTCCGGGAGCAACCCGAAGAAACGCGGAGTCTGGCGCCCCCGGATGTGCTGGGCAATTTCCATCACGCTCGCGCCGACTTTGAGCTCACGGGGCTTGCGTGGCGCGGTACGTGTACGCAACTCACGCATGATGCGCTTCCAGGCCACATGGGGCAGGTGGCGCACCGGGATAGATGTGTTCGGGAGGCTCATCGGATCACCCTCACCACTTCAATCTGAACTACCAGTAAGTACCTCATCATACAGCGCAATCGTCGCCTGTGCGTTAAGAGCCGCTTCGAACAGGATCAGGGCACGCCGGTACGCCGTCTCACCCATCTGCGCGGCCTGCTCCGGTTTCGCCAGCACGTCCGCCAGTGCCTGCGACAACGCGTCAGGGTCGCCCGGGGGTACGAGCAGGCCGGTCTGACCATCAACTATCAGCTCTTCCGGGCCGCCCAACCGCGAGCCAATGCCCGGCTTCCCCATCGCCGCCGCCTCGACGAGCGGGCGGGCAAAGTGTGGCACGACCGAAGGGAATACGACACAGTTCGCTGCTGCGATCACGCGTGGCATATCGCGCCGGATACCGGTAAAGATCAGCGCTGCGCGCGCCTGTTCCGGCAGGTGTGCCATCGCGGTCTGAACCGCTTCCTGGTAGGCATCCACACGCAGCAGGCGCTTAATCGCGCCCTTTATCCCCGGTTGCCCCAGCGCCGCAGGGGGTGGCCCGGCGATGATGACGCGCACATCCGGCACACGGCGGATCAGGCGTCCCAGCGCCTCAACCAGCACCAGTGCCCCCTTCGGTTCAGCAATCCCACCCAGCATGGCGATGGCGGGCGCATCCGCCGGAATGCCGAGTTCCACGCGCACTGCGCTGCCATCCAGCGAGCGGTCAAAGGTGGTGAAATCAACGAAGTTGTAGATCACCCGGATGGCATCGGACGGCTTGAGCAGAGAGGCGTCGTAATGGGAGATCGCCACGATGCGCTGCGCGCACCGATCGATGATCTCCCGGTACAGCCAGCGCCGCAGCCCCATGTAACCCCGCGCCAGCGGTTCCCGGATGTGCCAGACCACCGGCACATCTTCCAGTTTACAGGCAATCCCACAGGGCGCTAGCGGCGAGGAATTGAGGTGCACCAGGTCAGGCCTGAAACGGCGCAGCAGGGCGCGTGTACGCACGATGGACGGGATAAACGCGAGTAACTTGCCTGGCAGCCGCCACAGGTCTCGCCCACCGTACCATTCCAGCGCGGTGTGGCTGAAGTCGATGATCCCGGAGGCGACGTGGGTCTCAATCCCGGCCTCACGGTACATCTCGACGACCGG